>CAJMAZ010000016.1:0-38692 GCA_905211535.1 uncultured Collinsella sp.
TATATGGTGGGTGGAGTGGTGGGGCGGGGTGGGGGAAGGGGTGGGGAAAGGTGTTGAAATATGGGGCAGTTCCCCATATTATTAATGACGTCGACAGGCGGGGTGGTTCCCCGCGTACGTGCCATCTGAGTAACCGAGGGGAGGGCGCACATGGGAATGACTGGTGCATACGAGCGCAATCTCGATGCAAAAGGTCGTCTGTCCCTGCCTGCACCCCTTCGCGAGGAGCTTGGAGAGCACGTTCGCGTGTTCAAAGCCCTGGATGTCGATGCTCTGTACGTGTTCTCTGCCGAGGCCTTCGATAAGTGGGTCGAAGGACTCTTCGCGGGTCGTGAGGGCCACGAGGGTTTTAACCCGCGTGACATTAACGACCAGAAGCTCATGAGGGCGATCAACAAGCGCACCACGTCGATGGACGTGGACAGCGCCGGTCGTATCGGTCTTTCCGAGTCTCTCCGCAAGCAGGCGAACCTCGACCGCGAGGTCACGGTTGTGGGCAACTACGACCACCTTGAGGTTTGGGATCGCGCCGCGGCCGATGAGGACGATGACGATGAGGCCCTGCTGGACCTCTTCTTCTCGTAAGGGCAAGGCACGGGTAACGGATGGAGCGTGGGATCTTGACACAAGAATATCGGCATGAACCTGTCATGCTCGGCGAAGTGCTTGAGTCGCTGCGGCTAAAGAGCGGCTCCGTTGTCTGCGATTGCACCCTTGGCGGTGCCGGCCATTCGGTAAAGATGGCCGCGCAGGTGGGGGAGACGGGCCTTTTGCTCGGCGTCGATCAGGACGACATGGCCCTCGAGGCCGCTGGCGCCCGTCTGGACCGCGAGGTTCCCGGCGTTCCGCACCAGCTGCTGAAGGGCAACTTCGGCGACTTGGACGAGCTGCTTTGCTCGGCCGAGGTGCCCGGGGTCGATGGCTTCCTGTTCGATTTGGGCGTTTCGTCACCGCAACTCGATATCCCTGGCAGGGGCTTTTCGTATAACGAGGACGCCCCATTGGACATGCGGATGGATCCGGGTAATAACACCTTAAACGCAGCTGAGGTCATCAACACCTATAACGAACACGACCTCGCCCGGATTCTACGCGTCTACGGCGAAGAGAAGTTCGCCTCGCAGATCGCGCGCGAGATCGTGCGCCGCCGCGAGCAAGAACCGATCGAAACCACCGGCCAATTTGTCGAGATCATCAAGGCGGGTATCCCGGCTGCCGCTCGTCGGCATGGCGGACACCCGGCCAAGAAAAGTTTCCAGGCCATTCGCATCGAGGTCAATCACGAGCTCGATGTGCTCGAACGAGGGCTTGATGCCGCCACCAGGTGGCTCAACCCGGGCGGACGTATCTGCGTCATCTCGTATCACTCGCTCGAGGACCGTATCGTAAAGAATCACTTTAAGGAGATGAGCCAGGGGTGCACGTGTCCGCCGGAGATTCCGGTGTGCGTGTGCGGCAACGTGCCGATACTCAAGGTCATCACCCGCAAACCCTTGGTTGCCCAGCCTGATGAGGTTGAGCGCAACCCTCGGGCGAGATCAGCCAAAATCCGCGTGGCGCAGCGTCTGTAGACGCGACCGCGCGATATTGGACCTCCCGCTCGCACCATAAACGAAGCTTAAACACACTACCAACGTACTCGGGATGGGAGGCGGCATATCATGGGCTACAACACTTCAAGCGCAGCACTCGCCTATGATATGAACGCCATGCCCGCCTATCGTGAGACGCCGCAGGCCCCCGTTGCTCCCCGTGAGCAGCGCGCGCCGCGCTTTGATGTCTACACGGGCGCGGGCCGTCAGGCAAACCAGGCGGTAAGCCCGGTTTTCATGAGCGTTCTTAAAACGTTTTGCATCATTGCGGCCATCTTCATGACGATCGGCGTCGCTCGCGTGGCGCTCGCCGGCGTTACGGCCCAGGTGCTCAACAGCAACGCCGAGCTTACCAGCACGCTCGAAAAGGCGACCGATGAGAGCTCCGACCTGGAGGTCATGCATTCGGTCTATGGCGCCGACACGCGCATTCGCGACCTTGCGGGCGCTTATGGCATGGTGGAGCCCAGCGAGAGCGTTACACTTGACTTTTCGCAGGATGCAGCCGCGGGCGCCAACGCGACCGCGACCGCTCAGTAGCAAGACGGTAGCTGAGTATGACAAATGACTATCGCCGCGGTTCCGATGGGGGCCGCGGTTCTGGACGTCCCTCGTCGCGGGGACGTTCTGGTTATCAAGGAACGGGTCGGCAATCTTACAACGCCGGGCAGTCCCGTGGCAACGACCCGGCGTCGCGACTTCGCGGCTCGGGCGGCCCTCAAGTGCATAACACCAGGTCGCGCAAGAGTTCGTCGACCGAATGGCTTACAGGCGCGCCTCTGCCTCGCCGCAAAGCCGTCATGGGCTTCATCGGGCTTGGCTTGGGCTTGGGCGTCTTTCGCCTTGCCGACTATCAAATTGTCGAAGCCGATAAACTGCGCGAGCGTGCCGATGCGCGCCGCCTGCTTGCGCAGACCCTCTATGCCAAACGCGGCACCATCTACGACCGCAACGGTAACGTGCTGGCGTCGTCGGTCGAATGTCGCAACATCGCCGTGAACCCGCAGCTTGTCGAGGATGTTGACAAGACGGTGTCGGCGCTGGTCAAGGCAACTGGAATCGATAAAAAGACCTGCCGCAAGCTCGTTGAGTCCGATGGAACCTGGGTGTATATCAAGCGCCAGGTGGACGAAGACGATGTTGCGGCGCTGGAGAAGAAGAACCTGCCCGGCGTGCTTTTTGAGCAGGCCATGAAGCGCGTATATCCATACGGTAATCTGGCATCGCAGGTGCTGGGTGTAGTGAATGTAGACAACGACGGCTTGACGGGTCTCGAAAAGCAATACAACAAGCTTCTGACCGGCACGAACGGTTCTCTCGTACGCGAGCGCGCGAGGGACGGCAGCTATATCGCGGGCGGTGCCTATAAAAAGGTGGCCGCGGTCGACGGCGTTGATATCGTGACGACGCTCGACGTCAATATCCAGCGTGCGGCCGAGGATGCCCTGGCAGAGGCAGTTGAGAAGACTAAGGCCAAGAACGGCTCGGCGCTGGTCACCGATCCTACGACAGGCGAGATCTTGGCAGCCTGCTCGTATCCGACTTACGACCAGACCAATCTGGAAAACGCCAAGACCGAGGATATGAACTTGCGCCTGGTCACCGACGCCTACGAGCCCGGCTCGGTCTTTAAGACGCTCGTGGCGGGCGCCGGCTTCGACTTGGGCGTCGTGCGATCGAGTACGTCGTTTGAGGTGCCGGCGAGCATCAAGGTGGGCGACGATACCGTCACCGATGCCGACAAGCGCGACTACGCCATGACCATGGATGTGCGCGAGATGATGCGCCGTTCGTCCAACGTGGGCTTTGTCCTGGTGGGGCGCAAGATCGGTGCCGACGACTTTGCCGCCTATGTGGACAAGTGGGGCATCGGTCACAGCTCTGGTGTCGATTTTCCGGGCGAGAGCCTGGGCATCGTCAAGGAGCGTGACCAGTATGACGGCGCCACGCTGGGCTCGATGAGCTTTGGACAGGCACTGTCCGTCTCGCCGATTGAGATCGCACGTGCCGTGGGCGGTATCGCCAACGGCGGCGTGATGATGACCCCGCACTTCTATAAGTCCAGCAAAGGCGACGAGAAGGACTGGGGCGAAGGCGAGCGCGCGATTTCGGAGGACGCCGCATCCCAGGTGACATCGTGCATGCAGACGGTCGTGTCCGAGGGAACGGGCGTTGGCGGCGCGGTTGACGGCTATGACGTGGCGGGTAAGACCGGTACGGCCGAACGTGCCGACGAGAACGGCGGCTACCTCAAGGAGAACTACATGTCGTCCTTTATGGGCTTTGCACCGGCACAATCGCCCAAGGTGCTGTGCTATATCACGCTCGACGGAACGCCGAGCGGCTCAGATGCCGCTGCGGTGCCGTTCCAGTCCATTATGGCCAACGCGCTCGACGTGCTGGGTATCCCGCACACGAAGTAGGGGGTTACAATCTTTCGGGCGTGGTTTGTTGTCCCATATGAGGGGTGTTCACATGCCCTGCACCACGCATGCGCGGCGCTGGGATACAATACGCCGATAGCATTATTAGGTTTACAGGGGAGCTGCAATGATAGAGATCGCCGTCAACAACCTCGTGGCCGCAACAGGGGCCCGAACCGTGACGGGAGAAGCCGATCGGGTATGCCGCGGGTGCGTTATCGACTCGCGCCAGGTCGAGGAAGGGACGATTTTCGTCGCCTTTCCCGGTGAAAACGTCGACGGCAATGATTTTGCTTCCCGTGCCGTCCAGTCGGGTGCCGGCGCCGTCGTGGTGACGCGTGAGCCCGAGGCCGAACTGGTCTCGCTGGCGCAGGACAAAGGATGCGCCATCCTGCTGACCGATGATCCTGAGGAGTTTCTGCTGCGTTTGGCGCACGCGTATCGCCTGGAGCTTGGCTGCCTGGTCGTTGGCATTACCGGTTCCATCGGCAAGACGACGACCAAGGACGTGCTCGCCGCTGTGCTCGCTAAGCGCTATCGTGTCTGGGCCACCAAGGGCAATTTCAATAACTTGATCGGCATGCCGCTCACGGTGCTTTCCGCCCCGGCCGATACCGAGGTCCTGGTGCTCGAGATGGGCATGAACCATTTCCACGAGATCGAGCGCCTGTCCCAGTCCGCCAATCCCAACCTTGCCATCGTGAGCAAGATCGGCACCTCTCACATCGGCATTTTGGGCAGCCGTGAGAACATCGCCCGCGCTAAGGCCGAGATCGTCCAGGGTATGCGCGCCGCCGGCGACTATTTGCCGCTGCTGGTTTTGGGCGGCGAGGACGACTTTACGCCGTTCATTCGCGATACGTTCGCCCAGCCTGCTGGTATCGACGTGATGCTGGCCGGCGTCTCGGACGATGATGAGGTCCGCGCCCGCGACATTCGTGTTGATGACGAGGGCCGTCCGGTCTTTACGCTCGATTTTGGTCAGGGCGAGACAATCGATACCATGCTTGCCATCCCCGGCGTGCAGTCCGTCCCAAATGCCGTTAAGGCCGCCGCGGTTGCCTATCGCCTGGGCGTGACGCCCGAGCAGATCGATGCTGCCTTTAGGGGCCTCACGATCACCGGTCACCGCCAGGAGATCAAGCGCGCCAAGAGCGGTGCCCGCGTCATCGACGATTCCTATAACGCCAGCGCCGAATCGATGGCAGCCGGTCTCGACCTGCTGTGCTCGCTTTCGTGCACGGGGTCTCGCATGGCGATCCTGGGCGAGATGGGCGAGATGGGCGATGAGGCTCCTCGCATGCATGAGCTCGTGGGCGCCTATGCCGCCGCCAAGAAGCTCGACATGCTGGCGTGCGTGGGTGGTGAGCTGGCCCAGCTTATGGCCGATGCCGCGCGCATGATGGGCATGGACGAGGACCGCATCCAGGTGTTCTCCGATTATCAGCAGGTGCTCGACCGCATGGGCGGCGCGCTTGAAAAACATGATGTTGTACTGGTCAAGGGTTCCCGCTTTGTTGAGCTCGACCGCTTTGTGGAAGGTGTGTGCTAGCCCATGTTCGGCAATCCCTCGTATCCAACGTATCAGGCTTTTTTGGGGCTTGGCATCGCCGCTGCCATTGCGCTGCTGCTCATGCCGTGGTGGATCAAGCTGCTCAAGGTCGAGGGTATCGGCCAGCAGGTTCGTGCCGACGGCCCCAAGCGTCATTTGGTTAAGCAGGGAACGCCCACCATGGGTGGCGTTGTCATCCTCGTCGCGATCTCGCTGACCTGTCTGCTGATGGGCAAGCTCACCACCGAGCTCGTGCTCGTGCTGCTCGCCACGCTGGCAACCGGCGTGCTGGGCCTGATCGACGACCTGACCTCCGTTACGCATGGGCGCTCGCTCGGTCTGACGCCCCATGCCAAGATGATCGGCCTAACCATTATCTGTGTCACCTTTACGGTGCTCGCCGTCAATTGGTGCGGCGTCGCCCCCGAGATTCGTTTTCCCGGCGGCCTGACGATTGACCTCGGTGTTCTTTCGACCACTATCTGCGGCCTTTCGTTCCCGTGGCTCTACATTGTCTTTTGCTGGCTGATGATCGCCGGTCTTTCTAATGCCGTGAACCTGACTGATGGCCTTGACGGTCTTGCTGGCGGCACCTCCATGATTGCCATGCTCGCCATGGCTGCCATGGCGTTTTTGCACGGAGACGTGAACCTGTCCATCTTCTGCACCGCGTGTGCCGGTGCCTGCTTGGGCTTTCTGTGGTTCAACTGCTATCCGGCGAGCATCTTTATGGGCGATACCGGCTCGCTTGCCCTGGGCGCCGCGTTTGCCTGCACGTCCATCATGACCAACACCGAGGTCGTCTCCCTCATCATCGGCGGCCTGTTTATCGTTGAGACCCTGTCGGTCATGATTCAGGTTGTCTACTTCCACTTTACGCACAAGCGCGTCTTCCTTATGGCGCCCATCCATCATCATTTCGAAAAGAAGGGCTGGGCCGAGACCAAGGTCGTCATCCGTTTTTGGATTATCGCTGCGGCCTTTGGTGCCGTTGGCCTTGCTTTGTTCTTCCAGTTGGGATAGTGGTCTTTCATGCCTCTTGCTGATGTCTTTAGCCTGCTCGTTTTGGGTCAGGGCAAATCCGGTCTCGATGTCGCCCGCTGGGCGCTGGCACATCCCGAGCGCGTAAGCGCCGTTACCGTGTATGGCGGCGGCACCTCTGAGCCCAATGACGCCACGCGTGCGCTCGAGGCTGCTGGTGCGTCGTTTGTCTATGGGACCGAACAGGTCGAGGGTGCCTATGACGTATGCGTGACGTGCCCGGGCATCTCGGAGTTCTCGGGCTTCTTTAAGGCCGGGCGCGAGCATGCCGCCCAGATTATGGGTGAGCCCGAGTTTGCCTATCGCCTGTCGCCCGATAACTGGATTGCCATCACGGGTACCAACGGCAAGACGACCACCACGTCGTTGACTGATTATCTGCTCAAGGCTGCCGGCGAGGCCAGCGTAGCTGTCGGCAACATCGGCGAGCCGCCGGTCAACGAGATTGACGGCCGAGCCCACAACGAGTGGTTTGTGGCCGAGCTCTCGAGCTACCAGATTGCTACGACCGCCGAGCTTCATCCTCGCGTGGCGGTGCTGCTCAACATCACTCCCGACCACTTGGGCTGGCATAAGAGCCATAAGAACTATGCGCTTGCCAAGATCAAACTGTTTGACAATATGGTCGATGACGATCTGGTGGTTGTCGACGTCGAAGACGCCGGCATTCACGAGTTCGATGAGTACATCTACACGCCGGGTCGTCGCATCTGCAAGGTTGCCTTTGACGAGCCTGAGGGCGAGGATGCCGCCTTTGTGCGCGACGGCAAGATGATCGTGCGCCTGAAGGGTGTCGAGACCCCGCTCATCGCTATATCCGAGCTTAAGATCTCGGGCCATCACAATGTTATCAATGCCCTGTGCGCTGCCACGGCTGCCTTGGCGGTCGGTGCCGATGTCGACGGTGTCTGCCGCGGTCTTGCCTCGTTCCAGCCGCTCGAGCACCGCGTGGAGCCGTGTGGCGAGATTGACGGCGTGCGCTACGTCAACGATTCCAAGGCGACCAACACCGATGCGGTCGAGAAGGCACTGACGGCATTTCCCGATGACGACGTGATCTTGCTGCTCGGCGGCCACGATAAGGGCACGCCTCTCACGGACTTCGCGCGCGTCGTTATGGACAACGTGCGCTCGGTCGTCTGCTTTGGCGATGCGCGCGAGCGCTTCACCGCCGCTATGGACGAGGCCGATGTCGATGGCGATGTGGATATCGCCCAGGCGGATGACCTGCGCGACGCCGTTGACGTTGCCCGTTCGCTTTCGAGCCGTGGCGATGTGATCTTACTTTCTCCTGCCTGCTCTTCGTTCGATGAGTTCTCGGGCTATGAGGAGCGCGGCCGCGTGTTTAAGGACTATGTGGCCCAGCTTGCCGCTGCGGCGAAATCGCAAATGGAATAGGGGTTGCCGGTGAGAGAGGAGAGCCCCCGACAAGGTATGAGGAGGCCCGACTCGGACCGTGCTTCCTCGCGGCGCAGCACACCGCGTTCCGGTCGCGGCGGGCAGTCATTTAGCGAACGCTATATTGCCGGCGTTCCCGCCCGTATCATGCGCCCCCGTTTGATATTCATGGCCTGCCTGTTTACCTTGGTATGCTTTGGCCTGCTGATGGTGTACTCGGCGTCTTCGGTCGAGGCGCTGCACGAGAATGGCTCGGCGACGTTTTTTCTGGGTCGACAGGCCGCGTTTGCCGTGGTCGGTGTTCTGGCGCTGATTGCCATCGTGCGCGTTTTGCCGGACAGCTGGTTTGGGGAGGATGTGCTCAGGATCTTCCTTATCGGCATGATAGGGCTACTGCTTCTGGTGTTCTTGGTGGGCAGCGGCAGCCGTGGCGCCACGCGCTGGCTCAACATCGCCGGTATTCAGTTCCAGCCTTCCGAGTTTTTAAAGCCATTTGCCATTGCGTATTCGGCCATCATGCTTGATCGCTTCTTTTCGCCCGGTGGCAACATCAACGAATTCCTTCGCAAGATGGGCATCTACCTGGGCATTTCGCTCTTTTTGATCTTTATCCAGCCCGATTTCGGTACTGTCCTGATCATCCTGTTGACCCTCATGTGCATGGCGTTGTTTGCGGGTCTCGACCCCAGATTTATCATCGGCGTGCTAATCTTCGGCATTCTCGTGATCGTGATTGCACTTGTCGCAGAGCCGTACCGTATGGTGCGTATTCAGGTTGCCTTGAACCCTTGGGCCGACGAGTATGGTGACGGCTATCAGGCCACGCTTGCCATCATGGCCTTTGCCTCGGGCGGTCTGTTCGGCCGTGGCATCGGCAACTCAACCATGAAGTACTCGTATCTGCCCGAGGCGCACAACGACTACATCCTGGCCATCATTGGCGAGGAAGTCGGTTTTGTCGGAACCGTGCTGTTCTTCTTGGTGTTTGCGATGCTGATCTACTCGGCGTTTCGCATTGCCGAGCAGGCGACCGATCGTCGGGGCGCGCTTATGGCGTCTGGCTCCGCGGTCATTCTCGCGGTGCAGTTTTTGATAAACGCGTTGGGCATCCTCAACGTGTTTCCCATGACGGGCAAACCGTTGCCGTTTATTAGCTACGGCGGTTCGTCGATTATCGTGTCGCTTATGCTTGCCGGGTTGATCCTGCGCGTTTCGTACGAGAGCGCCCGTCGCGATGAGTACGACCGTCGCCGCGAGAGCTTTGCCGTTATGGATGAGAGCACCGCCGGCGTGCCCCACGTGCGCGGCGAGCGATCTTCGCGTAACGGTTTTACCGTCCTGGATGGCTCTGCGACCGAGCCGGCAGCCCGCCCGCGTCAGCGAACGGCGCCGCAAGGTCGTCCTCAGCGCCCCACTCCTCGCAATGCGGGCGGCGGATATAATCGAATCGATTTGAACTCGGACCCGTCGGCACGTCTGCGTACCGACGACCAGGGACCGCGTGTACGAAGGGACTACCATGACCGATAAAATGACCGTTGCTATTGCAGCCGGCGGCACGGCAGGGCACATCAACCCCGCGCTCGCCTTGGCCGAAGAGCTGCGTGACCGTGGCCACCACGTTGTGTTCGTGGGCCAGTCGCGCAAGCTCGAGGGTCGTCTGGTCCCCGAGGCTGGGTTTGATTTTGTGCCCATTACGGTCACGGGCTTCGACCGCTCCCGTCCTTGGACGGCGCTGACCTCGCTGTGGCGTGTCAACAAAGCCAAGCGTGCGCTCGCCAGTCATTTCTCAAAGGTCGGCAAGCCCGATGCCGCCATTGGTTTTGGTGCCTATGTCGAGGTTCCGCTGCTGGGGTGGTGCAAGGGCGCGGGCGTTCCGTATCTGCTGCATGAGCAGAACTCTGTTCCGGGCCTGGCCAACAAGATGATGAACTCCCACGCCGCTCGCGTGTGCATCTCGGTGCCGGCAGCGCGTTCGGTCTTTGAGCGCGAAGGTGACCCTGACCACGTGCTCATGACCGGCAACCCCGTACGTCGCTCGGTAATCGAGGGCGATCGCGCTCGCGGCCGCAAGGCACTTGGCGTTCCCGAGGACGCTACGCTGCTACTCGTCTTTGGCGGTTCACTTGGCGCCCAGCACCTCAACGAGCGCGTGGTCTCGCTCAAAAACGAGCTGCTTTCACGCAAGAACCTCTATGTGTTGCATTCGACGGGTGCCGACGGCTTTGAGGAGACCGAGCGCGCTTTGGCGCTGACGCCCGAGGAGGCGAAGCGTTACCGCGTCCAGCCTTACATCGACAACATGGGCGATATGCTGGCTGCTGCCGATTTGGTGCTCTCGCGTTCGGGCGCATCGAGCGTGGCCGAGATCGCTGCGCTCGCCGTGCCCTCGGTGCTCGTGCCGTATCCGCATGCGACGGCCGACCACCAAACCACCAATGCCCGGTATCTGGTCGACGCCGGGGCCGGCGTGCTCTGCGCCGATGCCGATATCGACGGTTCTGCCTTTGCTGATGAGCTGTTGCACCTGGTCGATGACGCGGCGGCGCGCGACGCCATGCGACAGGCGGCGCGTGGTCTGGCTCAGGATAGGGCCGCCGCTCTTCTGGCCGATGCGGTAGAGGGTTTGCGTTAGTTAGACGGGATATCGTCGGTCGCCCTCGCGCTGATGCGGTAGGTGCGGTACAGTTAACGGGTTACAGGCAGTGTTTACGCAAGGAGTACACGAGCACATGGCTGATTCCCAGACTGCAACCTCCGCGCCCGAGTTTAAGAGCGCCCACTTTATCGGTATCGGCGGCGCCGGCATGAGCGGCATCGCCCTCGTTCTGCACGAGCGCGGTTATGCCGTTACCGGCTCCGACCTTAAGACGTCACGCTATATCCGCCAGCTTACCCGCGCTGGTGTGAAGGTGCATGTGGGCCATGAGGCCGCCACGATCGACGAGGTCAAGCCCGACGTGGTTGTTGTCTCCACCGCTATTCCGGAGTCCAACCCTGAACTCGTGCGCGCTCGCGAGCTGGGCATTCCCGTGTGGCCCCGTGCCAAGATGCTCTCTGCCTTGGGCCACGGCTACACCACCGTCGCTGTTGCCGGCACGCATGGCAAGACCACCACGTCTTCGATGTGCGCCACCATGCTCGACCGCATGGGTCTGGATCCGAGCTTCTTGATCGGTGGCATCGTCGAGGGCTATGACACGAACGGCAAGAACGGCTCGGGCGACTACTTTGTCGCCGAGGCCGACGAGTCCGACAGCTCCTTCCTGTTCCTGAACCCCAACGTGGTCATTGTGACCAACGTCGAGGCCGACCACCTCGATCACTACTCGGGTATCGAGGAGATCGAGGCAACTTTCGCCAAATTCATGAGCCTGGTGGGCGAGGACGGCACCGTCATCGTCTGCGGTGAGGACCCGCATCTGGTCGAGCTCGCCAAGTCGACGGGCCGTCACGTGCTTTCCTACGGCTTTGCCGAGAGCAACGACATCGTCTGCATGCACCCGGATGTCAAGGGCATCCAGAGCGACTTTATCGTTCGCTTTGAGGACGGCACTGAGCATGCTGTGGAGATCAAGAGCAATCCCGGTCGCCACAACATGCTCAACGCCACGGCGGTGCTCACCGTCGCCCATGTCCTGGGCCTTGACATCGACGCCGCCGCTAAGGCGCTCTCGAGCTTTGAGGGCGTCCGCCGTCGCTTTACTCACGTGGGCGATATCGATGGCATCACCGTGGTCGATGATTACGGCCATCACCCCACCGAGATCAAGGCGACGCTTGCTGCTGCTTCGTCGCTGGGCTACAAGCACGTTGACGTCGTGTTCCAGCCGCACCGCTATTCGCGCCTGCAGGCCCTGTGCGACGACTTTGCCGATGCATTTGCCAATGCCGATAAACTGCTGCTGATTGATGTGTTCTCGGCTGGCGAGATGCCCATTCCGGGTGTCACCTCTAAGATGCTCGCCGATACCGTGCGCGCCAAGCATCCTGGCAAGGAGGTCGTGTACTGTTCCAGCCGTCTTGAGCTTAATCAGGAGCTCGAGCAGATGGTGGGCGAGGGCGACCTGCTGCTCACCATGGGTGCCGGTGACGTTACGACCGTCGGTCCCGAGTTCATTGAGTATCTGACTGCCAAGAAAGACGCTTAAGTCTAATGGGTCTGTTTAACGCCGTCATGGCGCTCTCGGGCATGATCGACACGGATGTGATCGAGGACGAGCGCCTTGCGCGTCATACGAGCTATCGTATCGGCGGCAAGGCCGACCTCTTTGTGACGTGCCATAGCTATCATGCCCTCCGCCGCGCCGTGGCGGTGCTCGATCGCGAGCAGGTGCCGTGGGTCATCATCGGCAAGGGCTCCAATCTGCTGGTTGCCGATGGCGGTTATCGCGGTGCCGTCATTTCGCTCGGACGTGAGTTTCAGCGCACGGTTGTTGCCGATGACGGTTGTACGCTGACGGTCGGTGCGGGCGTGATGTTTGCGCGCCTGGTCAACGATGCCCTGTCGCGTAGCCTCTCGGGCCTTGAGTTTGCCGTTGGCATCCCTGGTTCGGTCGGCGGTGCGATATCTATGAATGCCGGCACACGGACCGAGTGGATTGGCTCGCTGGTTGAGGATGTCGTAACGTTTGACCCGGCATCCGGTATCAAGCATTATGCGGGGTCTGAGATCACTTGGGGCTACCGCGAATGTAGCCTTCCCCGCAATGAGATCATCCTCGAGTGTGTGCTCAAGCTTAAACCGGCGCCTAAGGCCGACATTCGCGAGCGTATGGAGCGGTACCTGACGAGGCGCAAGCGTACGCAGCCCATGGGTCGCGCATCCTGCGGGTCGGTCTTTCGTAACCCGCCCGATGCGAGTGTGGGCAAGCTTATCGAGGATTGTGGATTAAAGGGTTTTTCGATTGGCGGCGCGGAAGTTTCGCCCGTTCACGCTAATTTTATCGTTAATAACGGAACTGCCTCGGCCGATGACGTTGCCGCGGTTATCAGACATGTGCACGGAAAGGTGAGGGAGGCGTATGGCATCGAGCTCAGACCGGAAGTTAAATTCCTCGGCTTCTAGAGCATCGAAACCCACCTTCCGCCGCGCCGGAGGGCGTTCCGGCGCGCCTGCCAAACCTCAACGCAATACCGTCGCGCACTCTAAGTCTGTCGGGCATGCTCGACAGACCAGTCGTCCGGTTGTCGGCTCGCAGCTCGGTAATCGTTCGGCCGCAAAAAAGTCCTCGCGTCCCTCGGTGACGTCAAAGCCTCTTATGGGCGTCAAGCCTGCCCGTCCTATGGCAACTCCTAAGCCCTCGACAGGAACTAAGGCGGCGCGTCCGGGTCGCACGCTGGGCGCATCGAAACCGCGCTCGCTGACATCGGTGCCGGCTACCGCCAAGAAGCCTTCGGGTAAAAAAGGCGTCAACCCGTTGTCTTCACTTGGGGCGATGGCAAATAAAACATCAGACGCCGCTTCTCTCGTTACAGGCAAAGGCAAAATCGTGGGCGGCGTTCTGGCCGTCTTGGCCGTGCTCGTCGTCGTTGCCATCGTGGTGATCAACTCTGGATTGTTTACCGCCACTGATATTCAGATTCAAGGCAGCGAGCATGTGACGAAGCACGATGCTATTCAGCTGATCGATTTGCCCGAGGGAACGTCTCTTTTTAACGTCGATCCCGACCAGATTACCGAGGACCTCAAGCAGAACCCGTGGGTCTCGGGCGTGGATGTCCAGCGTCAGTTCCCGCATACGCTCATCATTACGCCTATGGAGCGCAAGGTCATCGCAATTGCCTATATCAGCTCCGATGACCTTGCCTGGGCCATCGGGGATGATGACACCTGGATCGCCCCGCTGTCGACGTCGGTCGAAGTGGATGACCAGGGCAACGTCATCACGACGGGGCAGGGCTCAAATACCCTGACCGGCATTGATGCCGCGCTGGCGCTCGCTAAGCACTATGGCGCGGTGTTGTTGACTGATGTCTCGGCGGATGTCGCTCCGGTTTCCGGCCAGGCGGTGAGCTCCAAGGCCGTTAAGGCTGGCTTGGATTATGTGCGTGGTTTTTCGAGCGAGTTCTTGGGACAAGTCAAGGATATTTCCACGCCTTCGGTCGAAGCCATCTCGGCAATCCTCAATAACGGCATTGAGGTGTCGCTGGGCGATTCGAACGATATCGTCAAGAAGGAGCGCGTAGTCACCAAGCTGCTTTCGCAGGTAGAGGGCGTAACGTATATCAATGTGCGCTCTCCGGGTAACTATACATTTAGAAACGCTCCGACCTCGTAGCGCTGGTTGATGCTTTGTTGAGGGGCCATACCACGCCGTTTATCTGGTTTGTTTGGTTTTCACGGTCAATTATTTGACTGATACGTTCATAATGTGCAACCATAATACGGTTTACCTTTGCATTTACTTTCAACCTGAAGGTTAATGTGCGCAGGGGTCGACCCATGCTATGGCTATAACCTTTGTTCGGAGGACCGACATGCACGAGACAGAGATCAACAACTACCTTGCCGTCATTAAGGTGGTCGGCGTCGGCGGCGGCGGTACCAACGCGGTCAATCGAATGATCGAAGAGGGCATCCGCGGCGTCGAGTTTGTTGCCATCAACACCGATGCTCAGGCACTCGCGATCTCTGATGCCGATATCAAGGTGCACATCGGCACCGACCTTACCCGCGGCCTGGGCGCCGGCGCCAACCCCGAGGTTGGCCGCAAGGCTGCCGATGAGTCCCGCGACGACATTGCCGAGGCGCTCGCTGGCGCCGACATGGTGTTCATCACCTGCGGCGAGGGCGGTGGCACCGGTACCGGCGCCGCTCCCATCGTTGCCGATATCGCGATGAACGAGGTCGGCGCACTGACCGTTGCCGTCGTGACCAAGCCCTTCACCTTTGAGGGCCGCAAGCGCAAGAAGAGCGCCGAGGAGGGCATCAAGACCCTCTCCGATTGCGTTGACACCATGATCGTCATCCCTAACGATAAGCTGCTCGACATCGCCGAGAAGAAGACCACCATGCTCGAGGCCTTCGCGATTGCCGATGGCGTTCTTTCCCAGGGCACCCAGGGCATCACCGACCTCATCACCGTCCCCGGTATCATCAACCTGGACTTCGCCGATGTTAAGACCATCATGAAGCAGGCCGGTACCGCCATGATGGGTATCGGTACCTCTTCTGGGGATACCCGTGCCGTCGACGCAGCCCAGCAGGCCATCTCCAGCCCGCTGCTCGAGAGCTCCATCGATGGTGCCACACGCGTGCTGCTCTCCATCGCCGGTTCCAAGGACCTGGGCATCCAGGAGATCAGCGATGCCGCCGACGTTGTCGCCAACGCCGTCGACCCCGAGGCCAACATCATCTTCGGTACCGTTGTCGACGAGTCCCTGGGCGATCAGGTGCGTATCACCGTCATCGCTACGGGCTTCTCCGACTCCAACGTCAACCGTCAGGACGAGCTCTTTGCTGCTCAGCAGTCTCAGAGCAAGGCCGCTGCCTCCGCTGAGCCGCAGCGCACCGTTCCGGCCACCAGCCCGGCTCAGGCCGCTCCGACCCGCAACGTCGGTGGCACCGAGCTTCCTAACTTCGGCAACGATCAGTTCGAGCTTCCCGACTTCCTGAAGCGCGGTAGCTTCTAAGTCGTTCTTTGCATTGTTGTGCACAGGGGCGTGTCCGTATGGACGCGCCCTTTTTATTTCGACTTTGTAAACTAGAACCTCCAATCTCTTTACGTTCCCTTTACGATTGCCTCCAGCGCAGCAGGTATCCTTTTAGAGAAGTATGGCAGCCGTATAAACGCGGGCTGTAGCGGCGATGCCGCGGTACTTGTGTTATTAGGAGGCTTTAGTATGGCAGCACGTGCGGACAAAGTTTCGCGTGTCGACCATGATGGAGTTACGTTGGTGGAAGGCGCGACATCCGATGTTCGCTTTGCCTTTACCGAGCGCGCCGGTGGTGTTTCCGAAGATGCGTACTCCTCACTCAACTTGGGCTCGCATGTTGGCGATGACCCCTTTGCTGTTCAAGAGAATCGTCGTCGCGCGCTCGAGGCTATGGGTGCCGCCGAGTGCGAGCACAACCTGCTCGTTCCCAATCAGGTCCATGGTGACCATATCGTTGCGGTGACCTCGAACGGCGCCGATGACCTTGAGGACGTTCGCGAGCAGATTGCCGAGGGCTGCGATGCCATCGTCTGTACGGCGCATAACGTACCCGTGCTGCTCTGCTTTGCCGACTGCGTTCCCGTGGTGCTGGTGGCCCCCAGCGGATTTGCCGTGGTGCACTCCGGTTGGAAGGGCACGATTGCACGTATTTCTGCCAAGGCGTGCCAGGCGCTTTGCGATGCTGCCGGCTGCGATGCGAGCGACGTTTCCGCCTACATCGGCCCCCATATCTTGGGTGACGAATATGAGGTATCCCAGGAACTCATGGATCGCTTTGCCGCCGAGTTCTCTTGCATCGATGCGAGTACCTCTCGCATGCTCGATCTTTCCGCTGCCATTCGCGAGGCGCTGGTAGATGTCGGTGTCGACGCGGATGATATCGTGGATACCCAGCTTTCGACTGTGCGTCAGAACGACCGCTTTTATTCCTACCGTAATGAGGACGGCACCTGTGGGCGCCATGCTGCGATCGGCGTGATGCTATGAGAAAAATCGTATCGGTCCTGAGCGCCGCTGTGCTTACGCTTACGCTGTGCGCTTGTTCTTCGGGATCTTCTACCTCTTCCATTACCGTGGCCGGCTCCACGACCTGCCTTCCTATCGCCGAGATTGCGGCCGAGGGCTTTAAGGAGGAGACCGGCATCGACGTGCTCGTTTCCGGTTTGGGTTCTTCCGCTGGCATCGAGGCCGTCAGCGCCGGCACGGCCGATATCGCCAGCTCCTCCCGTGGGCTCAATGCCGACGAACAGGATCTGGGCCTGACTCCCATCGTCATTGCCCACGACGGTATTGCGGTCATCGTGAACGACGACAACCCCGTCGATAACCTCTCGACCGAGCAGCTCCGCGATATCTACGCCGGCAAGATTACCAATTGGAAAGAGGTCGGTGGCGAGGACCTGAGGATTCAGGTCATCAACCGAGACGAGGCGTCCGGTACGCGCGAGGCCTTCCGTACCATCGTGATGGACGGCACCCCCTTCGATCGCCGCTCGGCCGTTCTCTCGGGCACGGGCCAGGTGCGCGACGTGGTATCTCGTTCGCGCGGTGCCATTGGCTACATTTCGCTGGGCTTCGTCGATAGTCTCAACGCCAAGACCTCGGTCAAGGCCGTCTCGGTCAATCATGTTGAGGCATCCGAGAAGACGGTCGCGAGCGGCGGCTATCCCATCTCGCGCGACCTTTACTTCTTTGTGAAGGGTGCGCCTTCGCAGCAGGCGCAGGATTACATCGACTACGTGACGTCCGAAAAGATGGACAAGCAGATTCGCGAGGCGGGCTTTATCCCCGTCACCAACGACGAGAAGGGGAGTGAGTAGCATGGAAGCACAGGAAAACTCCCAGACTGAGCGGAATGTTCAGACGCCCAAGAAGCGCGAGCTGGCGCTCGTATCGCGCAGTACCTATATCAAGGAGAAGGCGCTGCAGTGGATCTTCTTTGCCTGCGCTTTCTTGGCGGTCGTTACCGTCATCCTGATTTTTGTCTTTACCACGTACTCGGCGCTGCCCGTCTTTACCGACATCGGTCTGGCGGACTTCTTTAGCTTTACGTGGGCGCCCTCTGAGGGCCACTACGGCATCGTGTCGCTGCTTGCCGGCTCAGGTCTGGTGACCGTCGGTGCGCTCGCCATGGGCGTGCCGCTAGGTGTGGGCACGGCCGTGTACCTGGTCGAGATCGCCGGCAAGCGCGTGCGCAAGCTCATCAGCCCTGCCGTTGACCTGTTGGCCGGCATCCCTTCTATCATCTATGGTTTCTTTGGCATGATCATTATCCGTCCGTTTATCGCGCAACTGACCGGTGGTCTTGGTTTTGGTGCGCTGACAGCGTGGTTCGTGCTCGCCATCATGATCGTCCCTACCATCACGACGCTTACCATCGATGCCCTCAATTCCATTCCCATGGGCATTCGCGAGGCATCGTATGCCATGGGTGCTACTAAGTGGCAGACCATCTATAAGGTCGTGCTACCTGCCGCTAAGCTGGGTATCGTGGATGCCATCGTGCTGGGTATGGGCCGTGCTATCGGAGAGACCATGGCCGTGCTCATGGTCGTGGGTAACGCCCCGGTTATTCCCGACAGCATTGCGAGCCCTATCTCGACGCTCACGAGCCAGATTGCGCTCGACATGAGCTATTCCTCGGGTCTGCATCGCTCGGCGCTGTTCGGCATGGGTGTGGTCCTGTTTATCATCTCCGCCACGCTGGTGGGCATCGTCCGTCTGATTTCCAAGAAGAAGAGGGGGTAGGCTATGTCCGATTCCGTTGACACGACGGTCGATACGACCTCGTCGCGCGAGCGCATTAAGCGTGCCCTTTCCCACGGCAAGAAGGGCCGCATCAACAAGGACCTGTCCAACAAGCTCATGCTTGGCGCGTTTCGTGCCGCTGCCTACATCACCACGCTGGTGCTGGTCGCTATCATCGCCTACGTGGTCATTAACGGCCTGCCGCATATCTCGCTCGACTTTATCTTCGGTTGGCCCCAGGGCGTCAACGCCGAGGGCGGAATTTGGCCCACGATCGTCTCGACCATCTACGTGACGGCGCTCGCCATGCTCATCTGCACGCCTATCGCCGTGCTAGCGGCCGTCTATCTGGCCGAGTACGCCAAACAGGGCAAGGTCGTCGAGCTCATCCGTTACGCTGCCGATGCTTTGGCCTCGGTGCCCTCCATCGTTATGGGCCTGTTTGGCTACGCCTTGTTTGTCGAGGCCATGGGCTTGGGCCTTTCGATGGTCTCTGCCGCTCTGGCGCTGGCACTTTTGATGCTGCCCATCGTCATGCGCACCACCGAGGAGGCAATCCGCGCCGTTCCGCGCTATATCCGTTGGGGCGCATATGGCCTGGGCGCTACCAAGTGGCAGGTCGTCTCCAAGATCGTGCTTCCTTCGGCCTTTGGCCGCATTGCCACGGGCATCGTCCTTGCCATCGGCCGTGCCATCGGCGAGACCGCTGTGGTGCTCTACACCATGGGCCAGGCCATCAATCTACCTATTTCGCCGCTCGATTCCGGTCGTCCCATGACCGTTCACCTGTACCTGCTTGCCAACGACGGCATCAACATGAACGCAGCCTACGGCACCGCGCTCTTGCTGATGGTGATCATTTTGGCCTTCAACCTGTTTGCGCGCTTCCTGTCGCGCAAGCGTCGCTAGTTAAGGAGTCCCATGTCCGTTTATCAGTCCGCTCCCACGTTGGAGCAAGCGGCCATTACGGCCAAGGATTTCAACTTTTGGTACGGTGACTTTCATGCGCTGACGGGGCTCGACCTCAACATCGCTAAAAACGCCATCACTGCTTTCATTGGCCCTTCGGGCTGCGGCAAGTCGACGTTTTTGCGCTGCATCAACCGCATGAATGACCTGATCGAGGGTACGCGCGTCGAGGGCATCATGACGCTCGACGGCAACGATATCTATGCCGAGGGTGTCGACCCGGTCGACCTCCGTCGTCGCGTGGGCATGATCTTTCAGCAGCCCAACCCGTTTCCTAAATCCATCTACGAGAATGTCGCCTTTGGCCCTCGTCTGCAGGGCGTGACTAGCAAAAGCGACCTCGATGACATCGTGGAAGAATCGCTCAAGCGCGCCAACCTCTGGAAAGAGGTATCCAATCAGCTCAACAAGGATGGTTTGGCGCTCTCGGGCGGTCAGCAGCAGCGTCTGTGCATCGCGCGCGTGCTTGCGGTGCAACCCGATGTCCTTCTGATGGACGAGCCCTGCTCCGCCATCGACCCCACGTCCGTCTCTAAGGTCGAGGATCTGATGGCCGAGCTAGCGCCCGAGATGACGATCATCATCGTCACGCATTCAATGCAGCAGGCAGCTCGTATCAGCGACTACACCGCATTCTTCTTGCAGGAAGTTGCCGGCGAGCCCGCCACGCTCATCGAGTATGGTCAAACCGACGCGATCTTCACCAGCCCGGTGGACTCGCGGACGGAAGACTATATCACCGGCCGCTTTGGCTGATCGGCGCGACTAGTCCCAAGCCGATCGGACCTGGTCCGGTGCGTATTCACTGTGCGGGCGGCATGACCGCACCCAACTGATTGGAGTGAACCATGCGCAAACTGTTTTCCCGTCAGCTCATCGAGGCCCGCCACGAGATGCTGAGCATCTACGAGGCCGTCGATCTGGCCCTCCACGATGCCGTGAAGGCCTATGTGACCGACGACCGCAAGCTCGCCACCAAGACCAAGAAGCGCACGCTTTCAATCGACGCGCGCTGCGCTAACTTGGAGGCCGTGTGCTACAACCTGATCGCCACGCAGTCGCCGGTCGCCTCCGACTTCCGCTTGCTGCAGACGATCATCTACGTCGACTTTAACCTGCAGCGCATGACCGATAAGGTTCGCCAGATCTGCCGCGCCACGCGTCATATGATCAAGGCTGACATCTCGCTGCCCCAGGAGCTCGTCGGTACGGTTGAGGCCGAAGCCGAAGCTGTTTACCAGGTGCTGGGTTCGTCGCTTTCTGCGCTCGTCACCAATGACATGTCCATCATCTGCAACCTTGCCGTCGAGGACGAGCCAGTGCACGCCGCCTACGAGAAGTTCTTCCGCACCTTTAACCGTATGGATACGGGCGACTTTATGGACGACGACAGCAACTATGACGATCTGCGCCGCGCCATCATGGGTTCTCGCTACCTCGATCGCATCGCTTCGATTTCCATCGATGCCGCCTGCCGTCTGACCTTCCTGTTGACTGGTCAGCGTATGAATGCCGGCGATATCGCCCGCACTGATGAGGATGAGCTCGAGAGCATGCGCGTGCCTTCGGGCGAGGGTGTTATCATGAGGCCCGCCGTCGACGCGCACTACGTTGCCAAGGTGCCCGTTAACGAGGTCAGCGAGGGTCTTCGCTACCTGCTCGATCATCTTGAGGACGAGGACGATGGCGAGGACGACGAGGAGTAAGCAACCCCGTTCGTCGAAAGATTGTAAATACCTAAGTGAGCGCGGCCTTGCACATGCGGGGCCGCGCTCTTGCGTTAGCATGGGACTACTTGTTTGGCTGTCAGCGGAGGCGATTAGCAATGGATAACTATTTGGACTTGATGCGCGCTCGCCGCGAGCAGATTCTGGAACGTTTTTATGCGGCGCTCGATCGCGCGGGCCGCCCCCACGACGCCGCGCGCCTCATTGCCGTGTCCAAGACCGTTGGTGTCGATGAGACCGTTGCCGCCATCCAGGCGGGGTATCGCCATTTTGCCGAGAACCGCCCGCAGGAGCTGGTTCGCAAGCTCACGGGTCTGGCGGAGCATCCGGAGCTGCCCGAGGTTCGCTTTGATATGATCGGCAACCTGCAGACCAATAAGATCAATGCGGTGCTGGGCTCAGCCGAGCTGATTCACTCGGTGGGTTCGCTGCATCTGGCGCAGGCGATCTCGAGCCGTGCTGTCCGCAAGATTGAGGCAGGTGAGCTCGCCGGCCCCCAGCGTGTGCTCATTGAGGTCAATGTGAGTGGTGAGGAGTCGAAGGGAGGCTTTTCGCCCGATGAGATTCGCGCCGCCGCGGGTGAGCTTGCGGAACTTGAGGGAATTTGCGTGCAGGGGCTTATGACTATGGCGCCCCGGGGGAATAAGGATGTGGCACGCCGCACCTTTGCGGGGCTTCGTGAGCTGAGGGATGAGCTGGAGACAGCGCATCCCGATTTGAACCTGCCTGAGCTTTCCTGCGGCATGAGCGAGGACTTTGAGCCTGCCCTTGAGGAGGGCTCTACGCTCGTTCGCCTGGGCAGGGTAGTATTTAGCCCGGAGTTTGCAGTAAAATAAGGCTCTGAAGTGCGCACTGATTATCGGGGCGCCTGCACTAAACCGCGAGAGGACACAACCATGGGCTTCCTTGACGAGATTAAAAATAAGATGCACCTGGGCGGCCAGCAGGGTTACGACCAGGGTTATGGCCAAGACGACGACTACGGCTACGATGACGGCTACGACGATGGCTATCAGAACAACGGCTACAGCGGTGCTTCGGGCGAGGGCTTCTACACCCAAGACGAGCCGAGCAACGGCCTGCTGGGCCAGACGCGTCGCGGTGAAGCTGAGTCGGTTGCCGTGTATACGCGCTCCGGTCAGCTGGTCGGCGATGACTCCCGCCATGCCACGACGTATAACCCGCCTTCGCGCTCGCAGGACAGTGTTGCGAGCGGTTATCGTCCTGGTGCCTATGATACGCCGTCGAGCTACGCCGAGAACACCCGCGCCCGTGCCGCCGCTGCGCCCGCGCCTGCACCGAGCGATGCCTCGGCCTATGCGAGCAATATCATCAACGCCACGCCGCAGCTGCCGGCCTATGTCCTGCGCCCCGAGAGCTATGACGACGTGGAGACCGTGGTGCGCCGCGTTCGCACCAAGCAGCCTGTCGCACTGATTTTTGTGGGCGTACGCACCGAAGTTGCCAAGCGCGTCTTGGACTTCTCTTACGGCTTTGCCTGCGGTCTGGGTGCCACGGTCAAGGAAGTGGGCGACCGCGTGTTCATGGTGCTGCCCGTCGGTTGCGAGGTCAAAGATTCCGATCTCAAGAAGCTTCGTGCCGACGGCTACCTCAAGTAAAGACAAGACGAGGAGATTCCCATCAACATCTACACTATCGTCCAGCTGGTCAACACGCTGTTCAACTTCTATTCCACGCTCATAGTCGTCTATTGCTTTATGACGTGGATTCCCATGAAGCAGGGTGGTTTGCTCCAGGATATTGCCGCGGTGCTTGATAGCGTGTGCGGTCCGTGGCTCAACCTGTTCCGTCGTTTCATCCCGCCGATGGACGGTATCGATTTTTCGCCGGTCGTTGCGATTATTGCGTTGCAGTTGGCGCAGAGGCTGGTTCTGCAGCTTCTTATAGGTATACTCGTGTAGAACTGACTTAGTAACTTACGTCGGGCGTGTAGCGCCGAGGCGATGAAAAAGGAGACTTGTTATGGCTATTACCCCTGCAGACATCCAGGCTCAGACTTTCTCTGAGGCCAAGCGTGGCTACGATCCTGCTGAGGTCGACGTCTTCTTGGAGACGCTGTCCTCCGAGGTTGACGCTATGCTCGCTAAGATCGTCGACCTTAAGGGTCGTCTGACTGCTACCGAGCAGCAGCTTGCCGATGCGCAGGCTCAGCTTGCCCAGGCTCAGGATACCGCCGACCAGGCCGTTCCTGCCGCCCCCGTGGCTGCTCCCGCCCCTGACTTCTCCGCTCAGGAGCGCCAGATTTCCGCTGCCCTGATCGCTGCTCAGCAGACCGCTGAGACCATCGTCAACGATGCCAATGAGAACGCTGAGCGTATCCGCAACGAGGCTGACGCCAAGGCCCGCGAGGTTATCCGCCAGGCTCTGACTGAAAAGCAGGCCGAGCTCGAGGAAATCGACCGTCTGAAGGCTTCCCGTGAGGAGTTCAAGGCCGAGTACCTCAAGCTCATCCAGCACTTTATGGACGATGCCCAGAACTCCTTCCCGGCCGACCTCATGGCCTCCACGCCGGTCGGTTCTGCCGCTTCTCCTGCGGTGACTGTTCCCGCCGAGCCGCTGCCCGTCGCTGACCCGGTTGTCCCTGTGGCCGATCCCTTCGCCCCGATCGACAACTTTGCCGCTGACGACCTGGACTAACATTCGGCCTACAATTTAGTGCCTAGAAAGGACCCGCAGCTTGCGGGTCCTTTTTTATGACTGTACCGGGGCGCGCAACATAAAAAACCGAGCCCTGCACATGGTGGCGCAGAACTCGGCGAACGGGTGAGCGGTCAAGGATAGGTTTTAGGGCATGTCCCAAAATCTACTTGAGGAGGAAGTCGGAGAGGGGAATGGTACGGGCCTCGCGATGCTCGGGATCGGCGATGTGGTCGGCAGGATATCCGCAGACGAGCATGTGATAGGGATAGACGCCCTCGGGCAGGTTGAACTGCTCCTGTGCCACCTCGGGCTTAAAATGGCATACCCAGCACGTTCCCAGGCCCTGCTCGGTGGCCTCCATCATCATCTGATCGCAGACGATCGAAGTATCGATGGCATTCGAGTTCATCTGATCATACGGGCGCACCCAAGCATCATCGGTAACGCTGCAAATAAGGAAGACAAGCGGAGCCCCAAAGATAGACCCATCACGAGCAAACCGAGGCTGACAAGCAGCAGCCTTCTCCAGAAGCTCAGGCGTATCCAACACCATCACACGGGTTGGATGATTATTACAAGCAGAAGGAGCAATACGCCCAGCCTCAACAATGGCATCCACCACAGCCTGCTCAACAGGACGGTCCTCAAACGAACGACAAGAATACCGACCACGAGCCAAATCCAAATAAGACATACAAGCCCTCCAAAGCTAATAAAACAACCTAAAACTAAGCAAAAGGGTACCCAAAGCCCCATTCAGCCAAACGCCTACCGAATGCCAAAGTGTTCAATTGGGTACTAAAGGTCCCTTCAGCCAAACCCCCATTGCACTATAGCTATCAGCCAAAGTTCCCAATGGTGGTACATAAGGGAGCGGGCCCGACCACTGATAACCTTTTGAACGACTCTGCTTGCAGCCGGAGTGAAAAAGGTTATTAGTGGCCGGGCCCGCGACCGCCGGGGCACGTACCCCCAATTAACTGTTCTTCATGACAATCGAATCCACAACATCGGCCACATTCTCGCAGCAGTCGGCGCAGTACTCCAGGAAGGCGTAGACGTCACGCCAAGCGATGACCTCGAGCGGATCCTTGCCGTTAACGTGCAGGTTGCGCATGGCGTTGATGTAGAGCTCGTCGGCCTCGGACTCGATGGTGTTTATCTGGATGACCAGCTCGCGCAGCGTTTTGGACTTGCGGTAGTTGGGAAGCTCGACCATCAGGTCTTTCATGGCGCGGCAGGCGTCAGTCACCTTGTGGGCGATGACGATGGCGTCGGGATGGATGCTCTGAATGTTGGTGAAGTAGACGCGCTGCACGACGCCCTCAATACGGTCAAGCACGGTGTCGAGCGCGCAGCTCATCAAATCCAGATCCTCGCGCTCGAGCGGGGTGATAAAGGCGGTGAGCAGGGCGTCTTCGAGCTCGTGGTGCTTCTTGTCTGCCGCATGCTCAATCGCATGCATCTTATTGAGCATGTCGTGAATCTGCGCGGGATCGAAGTTCTCAAAAATCTGGGTAAGCAGCTCGGCGGCCTGGACGGCGAGGTCGGCGCAGGCGACATAGTTGTCAAAGTAGAACGAATCGGGTTTCTTAGCCATGGGTGGGTCCTTTCGAGGCGAAGACGGGTGGGCGAAGTGTTGCGGTCCAGATGGACGTTCGGTTTGACTAGAGGAACATCATGAACAGCTTGGCCATGACAAAGCTGATGAGTCCGCAGGCGGGGAAGGTGAAGAACCAGGTGAACATCATGTCCTTAACGACGCCGAAGTTGATGGCCGAGAGGCGCTTGACGGCACCGACGCCCATGATGGCGCAGGTCTTGATGTGTGTGGAGGACACGGGGATGCCGGTAAGGGTGGCAAGCAGCAGGTTCGCGGCGCCCGCGAGGTCGGCGGAGAAGCCCTGATACTTCTCGAGCTTAACCATGCTCTGGCCGACGGACTTTATGATGCGCTCGCCGCCGACGCTGGTGCCGATACCCATGGTGGCCGAGCACAGCAGCATAATCCAGATGGGGATGCTGGCATCGCCGACGCTGGTCTGGCCGTTTGCGAAGGCCACGCCTAAAAAGAGCACGCCGATGAACTTCTGTCCATCCTGCGCGCCGTGCATAAAGCTCATGGCCGCAGCGCTCGCGATCTGAGCGTATTTAAAGAAGACATTGGCACGTCGCCTGTTGGCGGCGGCGAAAAGAATCGAGACGAGTTTGCACAGGACCCAGCCCATGACAAAGCCCAGGCCGATGGAGAGCGCCAGGCCGTAGATGACCTTCATCCACTCGTGGACGTTGACGCTGCTCGCGCCGCCGAGGGCGATAGCGGCACCGGTCAGGCCGGCGATAAGGCTGTGGCTTTGCGAGGTGGGGATGCCAAAACGCGACGCCGTGGCGCCGTAGACGACGATGGAGAACAGCGCCGCGCACAGGCAGGCGAGCGCCATGGTGCTGTTTCCGCCAAAGTCGACGATATGTGAGATGGTGTTGGCGACGCTCGCGTTAAAGTGCGTCATGATGAGCACGCCGAGGAAGTTGAATGCGGCGCTCATGAGAATGGCGGCGCGGGCGGGCATGCAACGCGTAGTGACGCAGGTCGCGATGGCGTTGGGCGCGTCGGTCCATCCATTGACGAAGATGGCGCCGAGCGCGAGGATCACGGTGACGGCAAGGACTGGGTTCGACACAATTTGGCCGAGGAAGGTTGAGAACGTTACGTCCATATATGGGCTTTCTCGAAGTTTGCAGGCACGTTACAAAAACATGATAAATCGTATCACCTCCTGCGGGTCTCTTTACCGAGTTCTGATGGGAGAAGTGAACTTTTTGGCACTAAAATTGAATATTAGCCCTGTTGACCGCGGGTGTTCTTTTTGCTAACACGCCATGCGGACACGTGCGATTGCTACGACACTCCAAAACCACAGTCTGTTCGCTTTACAACATGCAAACATGCGTTCGATAATAGGAGGCATGGAATATCGACAGACAGATGGCAAAACTCGGCGCGTACACAAGCAGTATGTGGACGTCGTGGCTCGCATCCTCGCGGGCGGACAGGTCGTGCCGGTCACCGTCTGCTGGGTCGACGGTCGTTGCTTTACGATTGACGAAATTATCTCGACCACCGGGTTTGGCCTGACGGTCCACGGCATCCGTACGGCGACCTATAAAGTGCGTTTTGGCGGGCACGCGACCGAGTTGTATCTGGAGGACCAGACGCGCGAGCGGGCGGACGGCTCGCAGGCGCACGTGATGCGTTGGTGGGTCTGGGCCTTTGATCGTACGCTCGAGGGCGAGCGCCGTAGGTAAGGACGTACGGCATTCGGGTACAATGACAGGAATCTTGTCATCTGCCGCGCCGTCTTTCACGGCGCTTTGTGAAAGGACGAAGTATGAACGATATCCAGGGCTATCAGAACGGCCCCATCGAGGCCGGCGCAAGTCGCGCCAAGGAGATGTCGCCGCGTGCGTACAATCTTGCCATGTCTGCCCTCATCTTCTTGGGCTTTTGTGCCATGGGCGCCGGTGCTTACTTTACGAGCACCATGTCGTTTGCGCGCATGATGATGAGCGGGGCCGCCCTACCGCTGGTTTTTGGCTCGTTTATTTTGACCATCGTCGGCATGATCATGATGTCGGCCGCCGCCAGCAAGCAGTCCGTGGGCCTGTCCCTTGTGGGCTACGTAATCTTTGCGAGTACCTTTGGCCTGACCGCGTCGTTTGGCCTTGCCAACTACGACCTGCCCACCATCAACACCGCCTTTATCGCCACCGCTGCCATCACCTTTGTCTTCGGTGCGCTGGGCGTGACCTTCCCCAA
Organism: uncultured Collinsella sp.; assembly: GCA_905211535.1. Classification (GTDB taxonomy): domain Bacteria; phylum Actinomycetota; class Coriobacteriia; order Coriobacteriales; family Coriobacteriaceae; genus Collinsella. Next base: position 27,588 of record CAJMAZ010000016.1, read on the forward strand.
GTTCTTCCAGCGTGTGTATGGCATTGGTTTTGGCATCCTGCTTGCCACGATTCTGGTCGAGATCGTGCTGATGTTCATGGGCGTTTCGCAGTCCATCACCGACCTGATCGTGATTGTGGTGTTCGCCGGCTTCATCGGCTACGACACCTATGTGGCAACGACGGTGCCGCCCACGCTGCCCAACGCCGTGCTTATGGCCTCTAACCTGTTCGTCGATATTATCAACGTGTTCTTGCGCATTCTGAATATCCTCGGCCGTCGCGACTAGTGGCGAATTGCGGCGGTGCTTGCCGTGCGTGTAAATCGATGCGAAAGGCGGTCCTTCGGGGCCGTCTTTTTTGTACGCGGCGGGGTATCATGGATGGGAAAAGCCGATAGCGGCAGCGACAGGAAAGGTGACCACGTATGGCAGACGTCGACAACAGGAACCGTAACCGCAGGTCCAACCGAGCGGGTCAGCCCAATCCCAAGCGCGAGGCCCGTGCCAAGGCCGCCGAGCGTCACGTGGCAACCGTGTCCGAAGCGTGCGCCAAGGATATCGAGCGTTCGCTTGCCGGCGTGTGCGAGTTCGATGGTATGCCTGCCGGTTTTGTCGCGGCGATGAAGGCCAAGGCCCAAGCGGCCGACGCTGTCGAGGAACAGGTTGCCGAGGAGTCTGAGGCCGCCGAGGCCGAGACCGCTGAGGTTGCGTCCGCCGAGACCGAGGTTACGGCCGAGCCTGCACCCGCAGAGGAGGCCACGGAGACCGAGTCCGCGCCTGCCGCCGAGGAGCCCGCTCCGGTCCTGCCCGAGGTCACCGTGCTCGACGCCTCTGCCACGCAGGCCATTCTGGATAACGGCCGAGGCTACGCGCAATTCTGCGACATGGCCGTGCTCGCCTTTGCCTCGTTCACCAACCCGGGCGGCGGCTACATCCAGGGTTATCTGGGCCAGGAGGCCACGCTGTGCGCCGATTCGTATCTGTACAACGTTCTCGATAAGCAGCGCAAATGGTACGGCGAGAACCGTCGCCGCAACATCAACTGCGAGCTTTACCGAAACCGTGCGCTGGTGGTGCCCGCGGTGCGCTTCGACCGTAACCACGTGCATGCATACGCCGACGTGATCGTGGCCGCCGCGCCCAACGTTAAGCGCGCCCGCCAGGAGTATCGCGTGAGCGACGATGCTCTGCTGGATGCCCTGCGCGACCGCATTCGCTTTGTGCTCGCCATCTGCGACGAGTTGGGTCGCGAGAAGCTCGTGCTGGGCGCTTGGGGCTGCGACAACAACGGCTTTGACGCAGAGGCCGTGGCCGAGCTCTTCCGCAAGGAGCTCGCGTCGGGCGACTTTAAGGTCAAGCAAGTCTTCTTTGCCGTGCCTTCTACGCGCTGGGATGAGGATTTTGCCAAGTTCGAGCACGTGTTGGCAAACTTCCCCGAGCGCAACGAGGAGTCCTATGCTCAGGTTGCCGCCCGCGCCGCAGCAGCCCGTGCCGCCGAGCAGGCCCAGGCTGCTGCCGAGGACGACGAGGATGACGACGACTGGCGCAAGTACCTGTAATCGGTATGTGCTGACAGATAGGTCGATCCGGCGGGAGAGACTGCTCCCGCCGACTTTTTACTAGAGGAAGGGCTTACGATGAAAAACGTTCTGTGCTTTGGCGACAGCAATACCTACGGCTATGATCCGGCGAGCATGCGCGACGGCACCGCGGTACGCTATGCGCACGATGTGCGCTGGTGCGGCGTGGCCCAGCGCGACCTGGGCGAGGGCTGGCACGTGATTGAGGAAGGCCTCAACGGCCGCACGACGGTGCGTGACGACATGTGCCATCTGGACACTAATCTCAACGGCATCCGCGCGTTGCCGATGCTGCTCGAGGCTCATAAGCCGCTGGATGCGATCGTGATTATGCTGGGCACCAACGACTGCAAGACGGTCTTTAACGTGGGGGCTGCCGATATCGCTGACGGTGCCATGGCGCTGATTCGCACCGTCCGCGCGTTTCCCTGGACCGAAGCCGCGCCCTGCCCGCGTATTCTGCTGATGGCGCCTATCAAGATTAAACCGCAGATCGCCGATGTGTACATGACCGACTTTGACGAGCGCTCCGTCGAGGCCTCGGAGCATTTTGCCGAATACTATGCGTATGCTGCTAAACAGTTTGACTGCGACTATTTGAATGCCGCTGATTTTGCCGAGCCGGGCGATATCGATTATCTGCACATGATGCCCGAAAGCCACGAGAGCCTGGGTCACGCCGTGGCAGCCAAGCTCGAAGAGATGCTCGGTGAGTAGTGCGACCCCAAACCACCACAGAAGTTCCCCTTATGGTGGCTTGTTTCGTTGCTTTGTCTCGATCTGTAACAATTGTAAGGCCGAAAACGGGCTAGATGTTACAGATTAAGATTATCTAGGTCGATATCGGTCGTTTGTCTCGATCTGTAACATCTAGGGTCGATTTCGCCGAGATACTGTTACAGATTGAGATTTTCTTCTCAGCGGAATTTGAATGTCTCAATCTGTAACAGGTGGGTCGAAAAATGGACTCTAACTGTTATGGATCGAGATGTTTATGGGAACCGCCACAAAGGTGTCCTTTGCGGTGGCTTGGGCTGCGAATCTTAATACTGCCACATGTGGTTGACGGGGCCGGAACCTTTGCCCATGTCAAGGCCGGCGGCGAGGGCGCCCGTTAGGTAGGCCTTGCCGGCGTTGACGGCATCGGCAAGATCCATGCCCTGAGCCAGCGCGCAGGCGATGGCGGACGAGAGCGTGCATCCGGTGCCGTGCGTGTTGTCGGTCTCGATGCGCTTGTGGCGGAACCACGTGGTGAGTGGATCTCCCAGATGGTTGCCCTCGTCATCGAGCGGCGCGGGCTCTGCTAGCACATCGTTGGCCTCGTTGACAAAATGCCCGCCCTTAACGAGGGACGCGCACCCAAAGCGGCGGGTGAGGAGCATGGCGGCATTTTGCTGCGTGCGCTCGGAATCGACTTCGTAATCGAGCAGCGCCATGGCCTCGGGAATATTGGGCGTGATAACGGTCGCCAGTGGGAACAGGCGGCGTGTAAGCGCTTCGGCGGCGTCTTCGGCGATGAGGCGAGCGCCCGAGGTGGCGACCATGACGGGGTCGACGACGATATTTTGTGCATCCCAGGCGCTCAAGCGGTCGGCGATAACCTCGATAATCTCGGCAGAGGAAACCATGCCGATCTTGACTGCGTTGGGGCGAATGTCGTCAAAAACGGCATCGATTTGCGCCGCGACAATATTCGGGGAGATATTCTGCACGGCGGTGACGCCTAGGGTGTTTTGTGCGGTGATAGCGGTGATGGCTGTCTCGGCATACAGGCGGTGCGCCGTGATGGTCTTGATGTCGGCCTGAATGCCGGCACCGCCGCTGGAATCGGATCCTGCGATGGACAGGACGGCAGGTACCTCACTGCGATCCATGTTCGCTCCCTTGTTCGGTCGGATTCAAATGGGTCTTTTATCCCGCATTATAAAGATGCCCGGGCCGGCTGTATGCCGAACCCGGGCGGGCGATGCAATCTTTACGCAAATGTAAGCAAATGTTCACAAGTCAACAATTGACGAACACCTTGTGGCCGATTGTGGCTCCGTTGGCGAGTTAGTCCTCCATGCCGAGATCGATCGTCGTACCCTCGAACACCTTGTTGACGGTGCGGACGGCGCACATCTTGCCGCACATGGTGCAGGTGCCCTCGGTGGCGGCGGGGGATTCCTCGTAGCGCTTCTTACCGGTGACCGGGTCGAGAGCGCACTTCCACATGGCGTCCCAGTCGAGCTTGCGGCGTGCCTGGCCCATCTTGTCGTCCATGTCGCGGGCGTGGGGCACCTTTTTGGCGATGTCGGCGGCGTGTGCGGCGATCTTGGTGGCCATGAGGCCGTCGAGCACGTCCTGGGCGTTGGGCAGGCACAGGTGCTCGGCCGGCGTCACGTAGCACAGGAAGTCGGCTCCGGAGCTGGCGGAGATGGCGCCGCCGATGGCAGCGGTGATGTGGTCGTAGCCCACGCCGATATCGGTCACCAGCGGCCCGAGCACATAGAACGGGGCGTTGTGGCACAGGCGCTTCTGCAGTTTCATGTTGGCGGCGATCTCGTCGAGCGCCATGTGACCCGGGCCTTCGACCATAACCTGGACGCCGGCGGCCCAAGCGCGCTTGCACAGCTTGCCCAGCTCGATCATCTCGGCGGTCTCGGTTGCGTCGTTGGAGTCGTAGAGGCAGCCCGGGCGGCAGGAGTCGCCGAGCGAGATCGTCACGTCGTATTCGTGACAGATCTCGAGCACCTCGTCGTAGAACTCGTAGAAGGGGTTCTCGTTACCGGTGACTTCCATCCAGCCAAACAGCAGCGAGCCGCCGCGACTGACGATGTTCATGAGGCGGCCGGTCTCCTTAAAGGTTTTGATGACCGACTTGTTGATGCCGCAGTGGATGGTCATAAAGTCCACGCCGTCCTCGGCATGAGCGCGCACGACCTCGAGCAGATCGTCCTTGGTGAGCTTGACCAGCGGCTTTTCCATGTAGCCGATGGCGTCATACATGGGGACGGTGCCCACCATAAGCGGCGTCTCGTCGATGAGCTGCTGGCGGAACTGGCGCGTCTTGCCCGAGTTGGAGAGGTCCATGATGGCGTCGGCGCCAAAGTCCTCGGCGATCTTGACCTTCTTCCACTCCTCGGCGGCATCGGCCTTGTCGCCCGAGATGCCCAGGTTGACGTTGACCTTGGTGGACAGGCCCTCGCCGACACCAAAGGCGCGCATGCCCTTTTTGATATGCACGATGTTGGCGGGAATGGCGATGCGGCCGTCTGCCACGCGCTTGCGGATGTACTCGGGGTCGCGATGCTCGCGCTCGGCAACCTCCTTCATCTGCGGCGTGATCTGCCCGGCGCGGGCGAAGTCGATTTGCGTGACGAGCTTGGGCTCGGTCTGTGTGCTCATTGGCACGGCTCCCTTCGTTGGCATTACCCATATCAGGTTTGCGGGTCAGGGCGGGCGCGCCCAGTCTCAGCCTACCGTCTTGTCCTGCAAGCTCCCCGTTTATGTGGTGGGCTCAAGTATAGCCTGAATGGGTACGATTGACGCGATGAGCATGCCCGTGGGGAGGCGAACATGGAAGACAAGCATCTATATCGGGAGACGCAGTGGGATGTGTCGGCCGAGGAGGGCCGTGCCCATCATGGGCTGGTCGCAATTGGTTTTGCGGTGCTTGCCGTGCTGGTGATTGCCTTTTGTATCTGGACGTTTGGCGGGCGTGGGGGAGCTGCCTGGGCGTTTGAGGCGGACGATAGCCTGCCGATCATGACAGTGAAGGTCACGGGCGGCAATACCGTTGCCGCGCCGGGCGACTATTGGTATCCGCGCAACGAGTTTGTGCAGCTGCAGTTGAGCGGCGGGTCTATTCCGGGTGAAGAAATCGAACGCGTGACGTTTGATGAGGCACTCAAAACACTCATGGTGAAGCTCAAAGATCAGGGCGATGTGCCCACGACCATGGATATCGCTCTGACGGAGTGGCGTTTGGAACCTCCGTCGGGCGTTGCGGTATCCGACGTAGAGCACGTTAAGATTACCTACCAAGATGGCTCGACGAGCGAGATTGCCAAAGCAGACGGCCTGGCGGAATAGCGGGGTGTTTGGAAACGGCGGGCCTATTGTGCCTGCGCGCTCATGAATACCAGGGTGTTTTTGTCTGAAAGCTCGGGGATGTGCCGATAGCCGATGTTGAATGCGGTAAGTTCGCTTGCATCCTCGAGCTTGTTTTCTGCCATCCACCGCACCATGGAGCCGCGCGCCTTTTTGCTGGCGGTCGACCGTTGGATGGGCTTCCCGTTGCGGATACCCTCGCCAAAGAGGCATGTGACGGCCATGGCGTCGTCCGCGAGGTGGGGCAGAACGGCTTTGGCATACTCTACGCTGGCGAGGTTGACGATCGTGGTGTTTGAGCCTGCCGGGGCGATAGCCCGCGCGAGCTTGTCGCTCCAAAACGCGTAGAGGTCTCGGGCACCGTCGACGACAAGCTTCGCGCCCATCTCCAGCCGATACGGTTCAACGGCATGGAAGGGGCGTACGCATCCGTAGAGTCCCGAGAGGATCCACAGATGGTCTTGCAGCCATGCGAGCTGCGCGGAATCCATCACCTCGGGTGCCATGCTCTGGTATTGAATGCCGTGATGGGACATGACGGCAGGGGAGAGGTGACGGGCGAGTGCGGGATTGTCGAGATCGCCGTTTTTCAGGATGGGCCCGAACTCATGCAGGGTGTTGAGGCAAGGCCCCAGCAGTTTGTCACTCACGTTCCACAGTGCCTGCAGGCCGCCGCTGCCTTCATTCCGCTCGATATCTAGCAGTGCGCGGTGGAGGCGAGTCGTCTCGCGCACAAAGGGCGGAATGCCCAGGACCTCAAAAGCATCTTGGGCCGCGCGCATCTGCTTGGCGGGCGAAATGATGACCTGCAGCATGGACTCTCCTCTGCCAAAAAAGAAGTTGCGGTGGAATACGGTCTGTTTTGGCCGTTTATGGGCCAGTTTAATCCGTATTTCACCGCAACTGATGAAGGGTTGGTTAGGCGCGCTCGATGAAGGCCTTGTAGCCGCGGTAGGCCTCGTAGATATCGGCCTTGTTTGCGACCTCCCACAGGGCATGCATGGACAGGACGGCAACGCCGGAGTCGATGACGTTCATGCCGTACTTGGCCATGATGTAGGCGATGGTGCCGCCGCCGCCCGCGTTGACGCGACCGAGCTCGCAGGTCTGGAAGTCCACGCCGGCCTCGTCCATGATGTCGCGGACGAGGGCCACGTACTCGGCGTCGGCGTCGTTGGAGCCGCCCTTGCCGCGGCTGCCCGTGTACTTGTTAAAGCACAGGCCGCGACCCATGAAGGCGGCGTTCTTGGTCTCGAACTTGCCGGCATAGCCCGGGTCGAAACCGGCGGACACGTCGGAGGAAAGCATGCGGCTGTGGGCGAGCGCGCGGCGCAGGGCCAGCGGGCTATCCTCGCCGGCGAGCGTCATGATCTCGGCGACGGTGTTCTCGAAGAAGCGACTCGTCATGCCGGTGGCACCTACGGAACCGATTTCCTCCTTGTCGACGATGAGCGTGATGCTAGTGCGCTCCACGTTGGCGACGTTGATCTGGGCGAGCATGGACGGATAGGCGCAGACGCGGTCGTCGTGGCCATAGCCCAGAATCATGGAGCGGTCGAGGCCCATGTCACGGGCCGGGCCGGCGGGCACGACCTCGATCTCGGCGGAGAGGAAGTCCTCCTCCTCGACGTCGTACTGCTCCTTGAGGATGTCAAGGAACATCTGCTTGACGGGCTCCTTGGGGGCGTCCTTGTCGTCCTCATCAAACTTGACGGGACGGCCGCCCACGATTACGTCGAGGATTTCGGCGTCGACGGCGTCCTTGGCGGGCTTGGCCATCTGCTCGCTCGAGAGGTGGATCAGCAGGTCGGAGATGGTAAAGACCGGGTCGTCTGCCTTGTCGCCGATGTTGATGTCGACGGTGGTGCCGTCCTTTTTGCAGATGACGCCCACGAGTGCAAGCGGGGAAGCGACCCAGTGGTAGCTCTTGACGCCGCCGTAGTAGTGCGTGTCGAGGTAGGCCATGTCGCCGGCCTCGAAGGCGGGGTTCTGCTTAAGGTCCAGGCGCGGCGAGTCCACGTGGGCGCCCAGGATGTTAAAACCCTGCTCGAGCGGGGCGGCGCCCAGGTTGACGAGCATGAGGTCCTTGCCGTGATTGGCGGCGTACACCTTGTCGCCGGCCTTGAGCGCGCGGCCCTCGGCGATCACGGTCTCCAGATTGACGTAGCCCGCCTCCTCGGCCATCTTGATACCGGTCTTGACGCACAGGCGCTCGGTCTTGTTCTCGCTCAAAAACTGCTTATAGCCGCGGCAAAGCTCCTCGAGCTCCTCGATCTGCTGTGGCGTGTACTTTTTCCATGCGCAGGGACGCTCCATGACGCAGGCTCCTTTCGGATCGATCGTGCTGGTTGATGTACCGTGAGCCATCGTATCACGCGCGGGCCCGCGGCGGCAGGGAAGCCTGATGTGCGGTGGCCGTGGGGCGGGGAGCGTGTAAACTGGTGTGAGCAAACCGTGCTCAGCCCAAAGCGAGGTATTCAATATGTCTGACAAGCGCCGTACCTTTGCCGTCATCGACGGCAACTCGCTCATGCACCGCGCCTTCCACGCCGTGCCGCCCACCATGAACGCGCCGGACGGTCGTCCCACCAACGCGATCTTTGGCTTTTTGAATATGTTCCTCAAGATGATTGACGCCTTTAATCCCGACGGCGTTGTTGTGGCGTTTGACAAGGGCAAGCCGCGCGTGCGCATGGAGATGCTGCCGCAGTACAAGGCTCAACGCCCGCCCATGGACCCCGATCTGCACGCACAGTTTCCCATGATTAAGGAGCTGCTCGCCGCGCTCAACGTGCCGATTCTGCAGTCCGAGGGCTGGGAAGGCGATGATATCCTGGGCACTATGGCGCGCCTGGGCGAGCAGGCCGGCTGTGACATGCTGCTGGTGACCGGTGATCGCGATATGTATCAGCTCGTGACCGAGCACGTCAACGTGGTCTCGACCCGCAAGGGCCTGTCCGACGTGGCGATTATGACGCCCGAGAGCGTGGACGATCTGTATCACGGCATCACGCCGGCGCTCGTGCCCGACTTTTATGGTCTGAAGGGTGACACGTCCGATAACATCCCCGGCGTGCCGGGCATCGGCCCCAAAAAGGCGAGCGCGCTCATTGCACAGTACGGTAGCCTGGACGAGGTCATCGCACACGCCGACGAGGTCAAGGGCAAGATGGGCGAAAACCTGCGCGCGCACATCGATGACGCGCTGCTGAGCCGTAAGGTGGCGACCATCCGCACCGATGCGCCCGTCGAGCTCGATTTTGAGGCGACGTCCTTTCCGGCGTTTTCTGCCGACGAGGTGTCCGCGGCGCTGGGAACGCTTGGTATCACCGCCATGCAGAACCGTTTCTTGGCGCTGATCGGCGGTGAGGGCGGGGCTGCTGCTGCCTCCAGTGTGTTTGAGATGCCTGCGATGGTTCGCGCGGCCGCGGGCGATGCTGACGCGCTTGGTGCCGTTGCGGCTGAGATTTCCCGCGCGATTGATGCCGGCGAGTGGGTCGCCGCCGTGGTAGACGACGACAAGGAAGAGGGCGCGCTCTTTGGGCTGACGCGCACGCTGTGGCTGGCGACGTCCAAGGGTCTGTTCGCGCTCGAGGAGGGCGACGGTGGTGCGGCGGCTGAGGTTGAGGGCTTCAACTTAGTCCACGGCGTGATTGCCGGCGTGCTCGCGCGTCTGTTTATGGAGGGCCGTGTGGCGAGCCCAGATATGAAGGCGCTGTTGCATGAGCTTTCGCCCATCGATTCCTCTGAGCCCGAGCTCATGGATCCGCTCGCTGCCGATTCCACGCGTATCTTCGATACCGTGGTTGCCGCCTACCTGCTGGATTCCGATCGCTCCGAGTTTGATGAGGCGTATCTGGCCGATACCTATCTGCAGATGGCGCTGCCTGCGGCGCGCGGCGCAGAGGGTGCTGGTGAGGACGCTCCTGCGCCCGCCGCTCGCACGGCGGCCTTGACGCTGGCGCTGGTCGCGCCGTTGCGTGACCGCATGGCCCGCGAGAACGCCGCCAACGTGTTCGATGGCATCGAGATGCCGCTTGTGCCGGTGCTTGCCAAGATGGAGCGCGCGGGCATGCTTGTGGACCCCGACCGCCTGCACAGTCTGTCCGAGGGCCTGGCGACCCAGATTGCCGGGGTCGAGCGCAGCATTCGCGACCTGGCGGGTGACGAGACCTTTAATATTGGCAGTCCCATGCAGCTGTCGCATGTGCTGTTTGATGTTATGGGGCTTCCGACCAAGGGCCTCAAAAAGACCAAGCGCGGCTATTATTCGACCAACGCCAAGGTGTTGAGCGACCTTGCCCGCGACCACGAAATCGTGCGTCTGATCTTGGATTGGCGTGAAAAGTCTAAGATCAAGTCCACCTATCTGGACACGCTGGGCCCGCTGCGCCGTGGTGACGGTCGCGTGCACACCACGTACAACCAGACCATCACGGCAACGGGGCGTCTGTCCTCGAGCGACCCGAACCTGCAGAACATCCCGACGCGCTCGGAGCTGGGTCGTACCGTCAAGACGGCGTTTTCGGCAGGCGAGGGAAGCGTCTTTTTGGCGGTGGACTACTCGCAGATCGAGCTGCGTCTGCTGGCGCATCTCTCGGGTGACGAGCACTTGGTGCGCGCCTTTAACGAGGGCGAGGACTTCCATGCCGAGACGGCGGCGCGCGTGTTTGGTGTGCCGGTGTCCGAGGTAACGCCCGACCTGCGCAGTCGCGCCAAGGCCGTGAACTTTGGCATCGTGTACGGCCAGCAGGCCTACGGCCTGTCGCAGTCGCTGCATATCTCGATGGCCGAGGCGCGCGACATGATCGACCGCTACTACGAGGCCTACCCGGGCGTGCGTACGTTCCTCGACAACGTGGTGGCGCGCGCCAAGCAGACGGGCTACGCCGAGACCATGTATGGCCGCAGACGCCATATTCCCGAGCTCAAGGCCAAAAACCCGCAACTCCGCGGCTTTGGCGAGCGCACGGCCATGAACCACCCCATGCAGGGCACTGCGGCGGACATCATCAAGATTGCCATGGCCCGCGTAAGCCGCCGCCTGGAAGAAGAGGGCTTTGCCGCCCACATGATCCTGCAGGTACACGACGAACTGGACTTTGAGTGCCCCATCGACGAAGTCGAGCGCCTCACAGCTATGGTCCGCGACGTCATGGAGCACGTAGTAGACCTCCGCGTACCATTGATCGCCGAAGCCAGCACCGGCATAACCTGGGCCGACGCCAAATAGGGAAGTGCCCACAGCCCCAAAGTAGCCAAACCAGAAGGGGGCTCCTTGTCAACAAGGAGCCCCCTTCATTCCAAAAAATCAGCCAAGTATCTAGATGCCAAGACGCCATCCAGGCGGCAAGCAAGTCACCCTAGGACCTGGCCGGGCGAGGCGGGTAAGTTTTTCGTAGATTCCGCACGAGCCGGAAAGCACTTAATGTGCTTTCCGAGCGAGCCCAGGA
>CAJMAZ010000017.1:0-35541 GCA_905211535.1 uncultured Collinsella sp.
TATTCGTATTTGACGAGCCCACGATCGGCCTGCATCCGCTCGATGTTCAGGTGCTGTTGAACGTGTTTGATGGCCTCGTTGCCAAGGGCGCTACGGTTATCGTGATCGAACACGATCTCGACCTTATCCGTAACGCCGATTACGTGATCGACATGGGACCGGGCGGTGGCGACGCCGGCGGGCAAATCGTCTGCACCGGCACGCCGGGCGACATCGTGGCCTGCTCCAAGAGCATTACCGGTCGCTACCTATAGGCAATGTGACAAAGGGGCTGCCTCTTTGTCACATTCCCGGAAAGCCTGTTTGGCGCAGGGCCTCGTAGAGGACGATGGCGGCGCTGTTGGAAAGGTTGAGGGCGCTGATGCGGTAGTCGTCCGGGTTGACGAAGTTGCCGCAGATATCCTGCCGAAGGATGGCCTCGTGGCTGTCCTCGGTATGTCCCAGCGATTCCTCGTGGGCTTCCCAGGCCTCGGCGTTATCGAGTGAGTCGCAATCGCGCAGCATCGGGATGCGCTCGCAACGCTCGGGCGCCGCGGCAAGCAGTGGCTCGGGAATGCCCGAGCTCTCGCTGCCAAAGACCAAGTAGTCGCCATCGCGGTAGGTGCTCTGCGCATAGGTGCGGCGCGCCTTTTTGGTCAGCAGATGCAGGCGACCATCGGCGGGGGAGAGGTCATTGCGCGCAAGGAAATCCTCCCAGCCGGCATAGGTGGTCACGTCCAAGTTTTGCCAGTAGCCCAGGCCGGCGCGACGTACCGTCTTGTCGTCGAGCGAAAAGCCCAGCGGCTCCACCAGATGTAGGTGGGCGCCGGTAACCACGCAGGTGCGGCCGATATTGCCCGTATTGGCCGGAATCTCGGGCGCATACAGCACAACGTTGAACATGAATCTCCTTGGCTCAGAACGAAAAACCACCACGAAGGGCACCTTCGTGGTGGTTTGGCGGTTACGTAGGCGGAAAAAATGCCCGCTTCGATAAACCTAGGCGCGGTGCCAGTCGGTCAGGCAGGCATCGAGGGAGGCGATGAGCGCATTCTTGTCCATGTGACGGCCGATGATGCACAGACTCGTCATGCGGTCGCCCGTCTCGTCGTCCCAAATCTGCATGATTTCGGGGTTCTCGTCGATGATCTTCTGCTTCTCGCCCTCGGGTGCCGAGTCGACAAACAGGCCGTTCTCCATCAGGCGCATCTGGTGGCCAGCCTGCTCGAACATGTAGCACATGTCCGGATTGCCGGTCTGCCACAGCGGGCCCTTGACGCGGATGACCTCGTCGGGCCAGTCCTGCTCGACAAAATCGGTGAACTTCTGCAGGTCAAACGGCTTGCGGCGTGAGTACACAAAGGTCTCGATGTCGTACTCGAGCACCTCGGGGTCGTCGTGCTCCTCGGGATGCTCCATGGCCTCGATCCAGGCGGCGGAGTTGTAGGCGCGCATAAAGTCGAAGCGGTCGGTATCGAGCAGCTCCTCCATGGGAACCTCACCGTTTTGAGCCTCGACAATCACGGCGTCCTTCTGCAGGCTGCGCACGATGGCCTTGAGCTCGGCGATCTGCTCAGGGCTCACGGTATCGGTCTTGTTGAGGATCAGCGTAGAGCAGAACTCGATCTGCTGGATGAGCAAGCTCTCGATGTCGTCCTCGTCGATATCCTCTGCCAGCAGGTCGCGGCCGCCGTTGAACTCGTCGTACATGCGGGCGCAGTCGACCACAGCCACGATGTTGTCGAGCGCGAGCTTGGGCTCGCCGCCCACCTTGGCTTCGTCGCAGAAGCTCGAGATGGTGTAGGCGATGGGGATGGGCTCGCAAATGCCCGAGGCCTCGATGATGATGTAATCGAAGTCGCCCGAATCGGCGATGCCCTGCAGCTGGTTGGCAAGGTCGTCCGAAAGCGTGCAGCAGATGCAACCGTTGGTGAGCGGGATGAGGTCGTCGGTCTCGGAAAGGCCACCGTCGGCGATGAGGCTGGCGTCGACGTTGATCTCGCCGATATCGTTGACGATCACGGCGGCGCGGATACCGCCGTCGTTAGCAAGGATGTGGTTGAGCAGCGTGGTCTTACCGGCACCGAGGTATCCGGTAAGCATGATAATCTTCACGGGTTTGTTGGGCATGTGCCCTCCTTTGTTAGACATGGCTTACAGCTAAATCTTATGCCAAACGTCTGCTCTTATACCCACGCGCCGGCAAATAACACAGGCTACTCCCAGGCTCCCCATACATCGGGGCAATAACCGACGGTGGCCTTTTTGCCGTTGCGCACGATGGGCTCGGCTAGAACCTGCTGGTTCTCGAGCAGCTTGTCGAAGCGCTGGCTAGGGGTGAGGTGCTGGATGAGCGCGAGCGTCTCCTCGTCCTTGGCCTTGGGATTGAGCAGCTTGTCGATACCGCCGACCGCCTGCATCACGCTCGTGAGCTCGCCCTTGCTCATCTCCTTTTCCTTAAGGTCAATAAACTGCACCTTAATGCGGCGCTCTTTGAAGAAGCGCTGTGCTTTCTTGGTATCAAAGGACTTTTTGGTGCCGAAGATTTGAATATTCATGGTCCCGCCGCTCTATCGAATGAAGTTGGTGCGCTCGCGATCGGCCTCGGGTGCGTCGATGCCGGCGGCCTGTCCTGCCTCGATACAATGCAGGAGCCAGGCCATGTTCTTGCCGATGTTGCGCATGGTGGCCAGGCCCTCAGCGTCCTGGGCAGCTTCACCCGGCATGGCGCCAAACACGTTGTTCCAGTACGTGGAGGCGACCACGGGCATCTGGTTGATGGTGAAGTACTTGTTGAGCACGTCGAAAGTCGTCGACGTACCGCCGCGACGGGCGACGGCGATGGCAGCGCCCGGCTTGTGTGCAAAGGCTTTGCCTCCGGCATAGAAGGCGCGATCGAGGGCCGAAAGGATACGTCCGCTGGGGTGCGCATAGTAGACGGGTGAGCCAAAGACAAAGCCATCTGCCTGCTCGGCGGCAGCGATGAGCTCGTTCACCACGTCGTCGTCAAAGGTACAGCGACTGCCAAGCTTGCCGCACTGGCCGCAACCGATGCAATCGCGAATGGGCTTGGCGCCCAGCTGAAACACCTCGGTATCAATGCCTTCTGCATTAAGTTGCTCGGCGACCTCGGCGAGTGCGCGGGCGGTGTTGCCGTTTGCCTTGGGGCTGCCATTGACTAAAAGAGCCTTCATCACAAACTCCCTCTGCTTTTGGTGACTCCTGCAGAGGATTATCGCACGATGAGGGGGGCGGTGCGGGTGCGGTGCTAGTCCAGTTTGGTACCTGGCACCTGCACGGCTTTCCCGAGCAACGCTTTGAGCTCGTTCAAAATGGAAACGGGCTGACGGTCGACGCCGTCCAGATGGAGCGTGGCCACGCGAATGGGTGGCTGATATTCAAGCGAGCCGATGAGCACGGGAGAACCCAGGAACCGTTCGATTTCGTCTGCGATCGCGTCGGTCTCTTCGGGATCAAAGTCGTCGAAAAGCGCCACGAATGTCGGCCCCGTTGAGCGGAACAGGCGGCCCTTGCCGCGTGAGCATTCCATAAGGCAGGCGGCGCTTTCGGCGAGCACGCGGTCGCCTGCATCGAATCCAAAGCGGGCATTGACCTCGGCGATATCGTCGACCTTAATGGCAATAAAGCCTGCCTCGCGCGCCACGCGACGCATTTCGCCAATGGCGTTGACCAGGGCATGGACATCGCCCAGGCCCGTTACCGAGTCGGTCGTATCAGCTAGGCTTCGGTTGACGATAATGCCCACATACATGCTGGGCTCGGTATCGGTGCCGTCCAAGCGGTAGCCCGTGCAGTCGCAAAGCACGTATTTTCCGGCGGCATCCATCACGCGGTACTGCATGTAGTGGAAGTGCCATGTGCCGTTTATCACCATATCGAGCTCGGCGCGTACGTTGTCGCGGTCCTCGGGATGAACGCGGGCAAGCCACATATCGACCGAGTTAAAAGGGTGCTGGGAAGGCAGGTCAAAATCGCGCACGGCGTTGACCGACCATTGCGATTCGCCCGTATCGAGATTGAGGATAAACGGATAGCGCGTCTCGGAGCTCATAGAGATTGCTTGGAACACCCGGTCGTTGCAGGGAAGCTGATCGACGATTGGGCGTTGCGACGCGTCATTGTCTTTCGGTTGCTGCACGCGATGCATAAGCTTATAGCGATACATCTTGCGATCGGCATCCATCGTCATCTGGCGACGCGTGTCGCCGGCAAGTGGATCGACGCGCGAGCAGCCAAAGCTAAAGCTGGCGATCATGGGCGCCTTGCCACCTGAGCTCGCCTCGATCAGCCCGGCACGTACCTGCTCCAAGCGCTGCTCGAGTTCAGTCTCGTTTGCGGAGAGCGAGATAAGCACAAACTCGTCTCCACCGATACGGAACAGCATCTCATCGTGCTCCATGGTTTCGGAGAGCGTGCGGCAGATGCTCAGAATATAGCGATTGCCTTCGGCATGGCCAAACCTATCATTGCAATGCTTGAGATGGTCGATGTCAATATAGGCGCAGGTGAAGGGGTCGCCTTTGCGCCAGAGCTGCTCGACGTGACGGTCGAGTCCGCTGCGGTTGCCCAAGTTGGTGAGCGGGTCGATATAGGCGTTGCGCTCAAGCAGCTGGCGCTCTTGTTGCAGGATGGCATGCGTCTTTTGCAGTTGCTCACCAACGGCGCGTAGCTCAGCAGGCAGCGCGGCAACATCGAGTTCGGCGGTCGAGATGCCATTCGCAAGTCGCTGAAGATAGGCAATAATCGATTGCTCGCCCAGGCGGTACGACTCGTTCATGATGGATAACCTCCTTGGGCAGAACAACGGTTTGTATCATATCCCCAATTCGGCTTGGATTGGGGATATAAGTTAGCTAATGGAGACAAATGCTCCCTTCGGCGGTGGCGTTTTGCGCGTGAGCGTATCAGTTGTCATTGTCACCATCGAGCAATGCCTCAAAATCCTTCGCCAGCATGGGGCGGTAGTAGAGGAAGCCCTGAGCGTAGCGGGCGCCCATTTGTCGTAGCATGTTCGCCTGCTCTTTTGTCTCGACGCCTTCGACCACGACGGGCAGATGAAGCGACTGCGCCATTTCGAGCATCGATGAAATGATTTGCGTGCTGCGGCCTTGATCGCCGTCGACGGGCACAATCTGCCAAATGTACTTGTCGAGCGTCACCACAAAGCCGCTTTCCTCGAGTGCGGGGATATGGGTGCGCATACTGTGGGCGGCTATTATTCGACAAACGGTAGCGCGACGATGCGATGTCCGATAAAAATGCGACTGGGGCGGTATATGTTGACGGGTATACTTGTCCCGTTTAAATTTGCTGGGACGGAGATGGTCGCATGACACAGCCAAATATGACGCGCACGGTGGGGCTGGCACTCGAGGGAGGCGGCTACCGCGGTATGTATACGGCGGGCGTGCTCGACGTATGGATGGAGCACGGCTTAACTTGCGACCATATGGTGGGTGTCTCGGCGGGCGCGGCGTTTGGCTACAACTTTAAATCGCGCCAGATCGGCCGCGCCATTCGCTACAACAAGGCCTATTGCGCCGACAAGCGCTATGCGAGCGTGACCAGCTGGTTGCGAACCGGCGACATGTTCAATGCCGATTTTGCCTATCACGAGGTGCCCATCGAGCGCGATCCCATCGACTTGGAGGCGTATCGCGCCTGCCCTATGCGGTTTACGTGCGTGTGTACCGATATCGAGACGGGCAAGGCCGTCTACCACGACCTGCCCTATGGCGACGAGCGCGATATCGAGTGGATTCGGGCATCGTCGGCGATTCCCGTGGCGACGCGTCCCGTTGCTATTGACGGGCATAAGTATCTGGATGGTGGCGTGGCTGATTCTATTCCCAGCGCATGGCTGTTTGCGCAGGGGTATGACCGCAATATCGTGGTGCTCACACAGCCGGCGGGCTTTGTAAAGCGGCCCAACAGCGTGATGCCCATGCTGCGGCGCGTGTTCCGTCACTATCCGGAGTTTGTCGCAGCGCTTGAGCATCGGCATGAGGTCTACAATGCCACGCTCGATGACCTGGCGCGTCGCGAGGCTGCCGGCGATATCTTTGTGGTGCGTCCGAGCGAATCGGTGAAGGTGCCGTCGCTGTGCCGCGAGCCCTATGAGCTCGAGCGCATCTACCAGGTTGGTCGTCGTGATGCGGAGGCGACTTTGCCGGCGTTGAAAGCATATCTGGCGGGGTAGAGCAAACTGCCGTGGCCTCGGCGGAAAGCGCGTCCCAGGCTTTGCGCTCAGAACGGGTTGCAGTTTCCCAAACGGTGGGGTTTCGGAAAGTACGTCCCGGAATATGCGTTCAGACTGGGACGCAGTTTCCCGTTGAGCCTCTATATGGAAAGCGCATCCCGGAATGGAGGTCCAAACTGGGATGCGCTTTCCGTTATTGAAGATATGAGGCTGCGGAGCAACTGCTCGGCCTCGACTTATGTCTGCTGCCAGGTATCGACAAGTTCCTTGGCGGCGACGTAGGGGTCGTCGGCACTGCAGACGGCGCTCACCACAAAGAAGCCGTCGACGCCGGTGGCCTTGAGCTGCGGCAGGTCGGCCGTCTTGACGCCGCCGCCCACCACGATGGGCACGGGGCTTGCCGCGTGGAGGGCGGCCAGGTCCTCAAAGCTCTTGGTGATGATAGAGCCGTCGGCCGCGCGTCCGCAATCGCGTTTGGTCTCGGTCTCGTGGAGTGGGCCGATGCCCAGGTAGTCGACTAGGCTCATGTCGGCGGTCTTGACGTACTCGAGCATCTCCTCACAGCGGGCCGAAAGTCCCACGATGGCATCGGGGCCCAGAAGCTTGCGACAGACCTCGACGGGAATATCGCTCTGACCCACGTGCACGCCGTCGACAGCGATGCCCTGCTCGCGCGCGGCGAGTACGCAGTCCAGGCGGTCGTCGATCAGCAGGGCGACCTGACCGGTCTTGCCGGCCTGTGCGATTGCCTGCGCGGCGTCGCCCGTCAGCGCGATGATCTCGCGGGCACTTGCCACCTTGGAGCGCACCTGGATGCAGGTAAAGCCTGCGTCGAGCGCCTGGGCCACCACGTCGCCCACGGGACGCCCGAGCGTGTTTTCGGGGCCGAGTACCAGATAGGCCGAGATATCAAGGTTGTCGCGGATACTCATCGTGCTTCCTCCTGCTTTTTGATCTGCGCTTCCATGCGCTCAAGCTTGCCGGTCATGGTGTCGGTAAATCCGGGTCGAATATCGGCTTTGAGCACGACTTCGGTGCGGATGCCCTTGCTCGCCAACACAAAGGTTGCGTCGCGCACGACCTGCATGACCTCGTCCCAGTCGCCCTCGATCTCGGTGAACATCGAGGTGGTGCGGTTGGGAAGGCCGCTCTCGCGAATGACGCGCACGACCTCGGCGACCTCGGCGGACAGCTCATCGCCGGTGCCGCACGGGGCGATGGCCACAGCGACGAGCGTGTTCATGCCGGTATTGGTTGCAGGCTCGGACATGGCTTATGCCTCCTCGAGCTCGAGTTGGTTATCGGCGATGTCTTGGGCGGTCGCGCGGTAGAGCTCGTCGATAAAGGCGACCTTAAAGCTTGCCGGGGCATCGGCGACAGCGGCGGCACGCGTGCCGGCAACGTTGTAGACCGCGGTGCCGCAGACTGCCGCCGTAAACGGATCGGTGACGCAGGCGTACACGGCCAGCACGCCGCCCTGCGAACAGCCGCAGCCGGTGATCTTTGACATGAGCGGGCTGCCGCCGTGGGACTTGGCCACCGTCGTGCCGTCGGTGATCAGGTCGACTTCGCCCGAGACCACAACGGCGCCGCCGGTGTAGCGGGCGAGCGCCACGGCGGCATCGCGGGCGGCATCGACCGTGTCGGTGGTATCGACACCGCGCACGCGGCTCAAATCGGCTGCCTTGCCCTCAAGACCCCACAGGCCGGCGAGTGCGATGATCTCGGAGGCGTTGCCGCGCACGATGGCGGGCTTGTACTGCTTGAGCTCGTTTACCAACTGGGTGCGCAGGCTGCCGATGCCCAGGCCCACCGGATCGAGCACCCAGGGCTTGCCGGCGTCGTGTGCCGCCTTGGCCGCGCGGGGAATCGTCTGCTCGTAGATGGGGAAGAGCGTGCCCATATTGAGATAGATGGCGCCGCCGCCGGCAACGAGTGCCTCGCCCTCGTCGGGCAGATAGACCATGGCGGCCGATCCGCCCACGGCGAGCTGGGCGTTGGCGACAAAGTCGATCGTCACCGTGTTGGTGATGGAGCCGGCCATCGGATTGGTGGCGCGAATTTCCTCTACGGCCTTGACCATATGTTGCTTAAGCTGTTCCGAATCAATCACTGCACATGCCTCCTTGGCATAGAAAAGGGGCGCTGTGCATAGACAGCGCCCCTGTAAAGGCGGCATGCTCCCTACGCCAGCATTAACTGACAGGTTCAAAGGATTGGGCCCCATGCCCTCTCAGCCTTGTGGTTTGCACCGCCGGCACTCCCGCATCGAATCTGTTGTTCCCTATACTAGCGCACCTGCCAAAAAGGGACAGGTTTATTTTGGCAGGTCGTTACAATAGGTAGGACCGATACGAATGGGGGGCCTTATGATTAAACTTGTGCTGACCGATATGGACGATACGCTGATTCCAGCCGGGCATGACGGCGCTAGCGACTACGCCATCGAGGGCATTCATGCCATGCAGGCGGCGGGTCTGCACTTTGGCCCGGTTTCGGGTCGCCAGCCGTCCGCGATGGGTTGGATGTTCAAAAATCGTTCCGAGTGCTTTTCGACTGGCGCGTTCTGTAACGGACAGGTAATGTTTGTCGACGGTCAGGTGGTCGCTTCGCGCGCGACCGACAACGGTGCCCTCATGCGCCTTGCCGACTATCTTGAGCAAGAGACCGACGATACCTATCTGAAGGTCTACAGCCTGGGCGATGACTTTTGGGGCAACGATGCCTATTGCGTGACGAGTGACCCCGAGCGCGTTCGTCGCGCCATGGAGTCGGGCGGTAACGCATGGCTCAAAGGCGAAGAAGCCCCGTGCCGTCCCGTCGTCGATGACGCGCCGGTGTTCAAGGCGAATATCTGGAGTGCCCGTTCGCGTGAGGAGCTCGCGGAGCTACGCGAGCGCGTTGCCGCTGAGGTGCCGGAACTCTCGCTTGTGTTTCCCAACAACCGAGTGCGCCTGTTCGACATTCTTCCAGCCGGTTGGGACAAGGGTTGCGCTGCGCTGGAGTTGGCGCGCGCTTTGGGTCTGACGCCCGATGAGGTGGCCGTATTTGGCGATTCCGATAACGATTTGCCCATGATCGATGCCGTTCCCAACTCCGTTGCAGTCGCCAATGCCAACGAGGCTGTCACGGCTGCCGCGCGCTGGCATATCGGCGCTGCGGCAGACGATGCGGTTGCCGGGGCTCTGCATCAGATTGCCGCCTGCGCCGCGACGGGGGAGATGCCGCCGTTTATGCGTCAGATGGATGCGACGGGTTTCGACGTCACGAACATCTAGGGAGAAAGCCATGAAGCTTCAGCAGCTCAGGTATGTCGTCAAAGTCGCCGAATGCGGCAGCATCACCGAGGCCTCGCGCCGGCTCTTTGTGTCGCAGCCTTCGATTACCGCATCGATTCGCGATCTCGAAAACGAGATGGGTGTGCATATCTTTGAGCGCACCAACAAGGGCGTTATTGTGTCCGAGGAAGGCGAGACCTTCTTGGGCTACGCGCGTCAGGTACTCGACCAGGCTGACCTGCTCGAGGGCAAGTACAAGGGTGCATCCGAGCAGGTGCCGCACTTTAGTGTGAGCTGCCAGCATTATTCCTTTGCCGTTAATGCGTTTGTCGATGTGATCCGTGAGTTCGATGCCGCGCGCTACGACTTTACCCTGCGCGAGGAGCAGACTCACGAGATTATCGAGGACGTCGCGCATATGAAAAGCGAACTGGGCATCCTGTATCTGTCGGAGCACAATCGCGAGGTCATCGAGCGCATGCTGGCGGCCAACGAGCTCGTGTTCGAAGGGCTCTTCTGCGCCACGCCGCACGTTTTTGTGTGCGCAGACCATCCGCTGGCGGGCCGCTCCAGCGTGACGCTCGAGGACTTGGAAGACTACCCGTTCCTGTCCTATGAGCAGGGCAGTTATAACTCGTTCTACTATTCCGAGGAACTGACCTCGACGTTTGAGCGCCGCAAGAATATCCGCGTGCGCGACCGTGCGACGCTGTTCAACCTGGCCATGGGCCTCAACGGCTACACGGTATGCTCAGGCGTGATCAGTCACGAGCTCAACGGCCCCGGCATCATCTCGATTCCGCTCGATGTGGACGAGTACATGGAGATCGGCATCATTACGCGCAAGAACACGACGCTCACGCGCTACGGCCAAGCCTATATCGACGCGATTCGTCAGCATATTTAGCCGCTGTATTCTGCACGGGTCAAATCTCTTTATGGCAGTCCAGACTGATATAGGAAGCATCTATATCAAACTGTCATAAACGTATATTTTACGATGACCACATGAGCGCTCATACTCTGTCTCGATAAAGCAACCAATGCAAAGGGAGATATCTATGAGCACTTCGATTCAACCGAACGCGCCGTTTCGCGCCGATATCGTCGGCAGTTTTCTTCGTCCGCAGGCCGTCAAGGACGCCCGCGCCGCCTATGTCGCGGGTAAACTCGACGCTTCCGGCCTTAAGGCCGTCGAGGACGAGGCCATCCGCGACTTAGTGGCCAAGCAGAAGGCCGCCGGCCTGCAGGTCATCACCGATGGCGAGTTTCGCCGCAGCTACTGGCACCTCGATTTTATGTGGGGGCTGAACGGCGTCGAGCGTCGCACCTCGCGCACGGGCTATATGTTCCATGACGAGGAGACGACGGCAGACACCGCCGTGGTGACCGGTCCCATCAGCGGCGAGAACCATCCGTTCGTCGAGCACTTTAAATTTGTCAAGGCGCTCGAGGGGGAGGACCAGGTCGCGCGTCAAACCATCCCGGCGCCGATTCAAACGTTCTCTGAGGTCACGCTCGACCGCTGCGATGGCCAGCAGGAGAGCCTGCGCGCCGTCTACAAGACCGATGAGGAACTTGCCGACGCCATTGCAGCCGCTTATCGTACGGTGATCGCCGACCTGTACGCAGCAGGCTGCCGCAACATCCAGTTTGATGACTGCACCTGGGGCATCTACTGCGATACCGACTTTGTGTCCAAGACCGGCATGAGCCCGGTCGATCTGCAAAAGGTAAGCGAGCTGGGCGTGGCGCTCAACAACGCCGCCATCGCGGACAAGCCCGACGATCTGGTTATCAACACGCATGTATGCCGCGGCAACTACCACTCTACCTATGCCTTCGAGGGCGGCTACGACCCCATCGCGCCGTACCTGTTCGCAAACGAGGATGTCGACGCATTTTACTTGGAGTTCGATACGCCGCGCGCCGGCGGTTTTGAGCCGCTCAAGTACGTTGCCCCGGGCAAGAAGGTCGTGCTGGGCTTGGTAACCACCAAGGCGGCAGAGCTCGAGAACGAGGATGTTATCGTCGAGCGCATCCGCGAGGCTGCAAAGTACGTGCCGCTCGAGAACCTGTATCTGTCGCCTCAGTGCGGCTTTGCCAGCTGCGAGATTGGCAACAAGCTGACCGAGGATGAGCAATGGGCAAAGATCGCGCTGGTCAAGCGCATTGCCGAGCGCGTTTGGAAATAGCGCTAGTGTTTGCAGGTGGCGGCGCGTGCGAGGCATAGTGTATCGCGTACAATGGTTCGGATCGTATCGTTCGGGCAGGTTATCCGATATGCCTGATCGCCCTTCCATTCGAAAGGACATCCATGTCCCAGTCCTCGACGCCCGCCGTCAGCGATGCCATCTACGACGCATCGTCGCTCGGCCGCCCGCGCATGTTCCTGCTCGGCCTACAGCACCTGTTTGCCATGTTTGGCGCCACCGTGCTGGTGCCCGTGCTCACCGGCCTCTCGGTATCGGCAACGCTTTTGTTTGCCGGCTTGGGCACGCTGCTGTTCCACTTCCTGTCGCGCGGTAAGGTACCGGCATTCTTAGGCTCATCGTTTGCCTTTATTGCCGGTTATGCCGCAATCGCGCCCAACGGCGAGGCCGAGCTTTTGCCCTACGCCTGCCTGGGCGTAGCTTGTGCCGGTCTGCTCTATCCGGTGCTGGCGGCGCTCTTCCGCGCGTTTGGCGCCAAGCGTGTCATGCGTTTCTTTCCGCCGGTGGTGACTGGCCCCATCGTCATTTCCATCGGCTTGATCCTGGCAAGTTCCGCTATTGCTAACTGCCAGACCAACTGGCTTGTGGCTGTCATTGGCGTTGTCGTTATCGTCATCTGCAACATCTGGGGCCGTGGCATGGTCAAGATCGTGCCGATTTTGCTGGGCGTTGTGGTGAGCTATGCCGTTGCGGCTGCGCTCGGCGAGGTCGACTTTTCTGGCGTCGCAGCCGCTCCTTGGGTTGGTTTGCCCATCGTGTGGGACAACACCGTGTTTGCACTCTTTGGGCCGCAGTTCGATAGCGGTCTTGCCACGACGGCCATCATCACCATCATGCCGCTGGCCTTCGCGACCATGATCGAGCATATCGGCGATATCTCTGCTATCGGTTCGACTTGCGAGCGCAACTACATTGCCGATCCCGGTCTGCATCGCACGCTGCTCGGCGACGGCCTTGCCACGATTCTGGCTTCGCTCTTTGGCGCTCCGGCCAACACTACGTATGGTGAGAACACCGGCGTGCTCGCCCTGACGCGCGTGTTCGACCCGCGCGTAATTCGAATTGCCGCGTGTTGCGCCATCGTGCTTTCGTTCTGCCCCAAGTTCGCGGCTGTCATTGCGGCCATGCCGGCGTGTGTGATCGGCGGTGTGTCGCTCGTGCTCTACGGCATGATCAGCGCTGTGGGCGTCCGCAACCTCATCGAGAACCAGGTCGATTTCCAGAACAACCGCAACGTGCTGGTTGCCGCGCTGGTGCTCGTGCTTTCGCTCGGCATCGCGTACAGCACCGCCGGCGCCATCGTGTTGGAGCTGGGCGGCGTGACCATTTCGCTGTCCGGCATTGCCGTGGGCTCACTGGTGGGCATTGTGCTCAACGCCATCCTGCCGGGTAACGACTTTGAGTTTGATGTCTCCGAGCTTGAGGAGGCTGCTGAGTAGCAGCTGCGTTCAGCTAAAACAAGATATGGTGCCCATGCGTATATGCGTGTGGGCACCATTTTTAATGTGTCATTATCCAGTGGATGCCGCGGGCCATGCGTAAGTCGGTTTGGGCAAAGTGATTGCCGGGGTTGAGCTCCAGCGTTGTTGGGATGCCGCGCTCGACGAGCAACGCTTCCATCGCGCGTGTGTCGTCGAGTACATGCCGCATCATGCGGTTGGGCGTCTTGGTTTCCTTTTTGCCGAGTGATAGATAGACGGCTTGCGGGCTGCCGGCAAAAGGGGCCGTACTGGCACGGTCGACAAATTCGGGAAACCACAGCGACCCCGATGCGCTCGCCGCGCGGTCAAAGGCGTCGGTTTGCCAGAGGGACCAGAGTGCGAAGAGGCCCGCGAGCGAGTAACCGGCAATGCCGCGCCAGGTGGGCGGCTGAGGAAGCGACGACTCGACCTGGGGGATTATCTGATTCAGCAGCTCATCAAGAAAACCGGCAGCTTGGCCGCCGAAAGGCTCGGCATCGCGTACGGTCCCGTCGCATGCCCAGGGGCTCAGCTCGCGATTCCAATCGAGCCCGCCAATGGTGACGAGGGCGAATGGCGGACAGTCGAGCTCTCGGCAACACTTATAAACCTCGCTGCCGTCGCCCACGACCACAGGAAGGTAGATGACAGGCGCGCTTTCCGTATGATTCGAATAAACGGTTATCTGCTTTTGATGCGCTTCCATGACGGGCTTCTCTCAGTGTTGTGATATCGGCAGCCCCAATTGTCGCACGCCAGCGTATGCCGGTTGGGCTAGACCAAAGACAATCTCGTGCATCCCCTGCGGACGCATATGGAAAACGCCACCGCCGGAGGGGAGCTCGGCGGTGGCGTTGTTAAACGGTGCTGGGGCTCGGGGCCTTCGCGGGAGCTGCCATGTGCGCAGAGGCGTCTAAGAACGCTTACGGCTCGCCATGGTGCCTGCGGCGATAGCGGCTGTTCCTGCAAGGACGGTTGCCACGATGGCCGCACCCGAGGCGTCGCCGGTTGCCGCGAGCTTGCCGGTAGTCTTGGCTTTCGTGGTTGAAGCCGCAACGGCCTTGGTCGGCTTTGAGCCCTCAGGCTTGGGGTTCTGCTTGGACTCCGCGGGCTTGCTTTCTGCGGGCTTGGTCTCGTCGGGCTTGGGGTCTTCCGGCTTGGCTACCTCGGGAGGTGCGATGGTCGTACTTTTGGCGACTGCTTTGATATAGAGGGAGTCGACCGTGGCGTCGCCCGTGCCGATGGCTTGGCCTGCCTCGTAGATGCCGTCACGGAGCTTGCGATAGTCAATGACCTTGCCGCCTTCGGGCGTCTGGATGGCGGCGTTCTCAATCTTGATGGTGCCGATTGTCTTGCCGTCAGCGCTCATGGCACGGGCAAAGATTGCCGCTGTATCTCCTTCGGCCGTTACCTTGCTGCGGATGATCGAGATGACTGCGGGTGTGACGCCCTCGCTGGTCTGGGCGATGATGCCGATGTTCTCGCCTTGGGGTTCGCGCCTCGTCTCGCCATCTTGGTTTTCGCTGTAGGGGATGGGGCCGTCGCCGTTCTCGACATAGCGGGCTATGGCCTTGACAACGGAGTCGCTGATGTAGATGTGGCCGCCCTTCTCGTTGGGTCGATCGTTTCTGGTGGAGAATGCAGCCGAAACCTCGCCTTCCGCAAACGCGTCCACGGTGGAGCCGTTCTTGACGACGATGTCGTCCTGGTAGGTGAAAAGGGCGTTGGCGCCACCGTATCTGCCTTTACTTGCACGGACCGTCACGTTTGCATGATCGAGGGTGATGCCCTTGTGGGCATAGACGCCATATTCAACACCGTTTACGTTGAGGGAGGCGTTTGTGGCTGCGAGGCTGCCCTTGGCCTCGACGGCAGCGTCTTTCTCGGAGCTTGCCTTGACCTGGCTGCCGTCCGAGATGTTGATATTGCCGCCGCTCCAAAGGGCCTCACCATCGGCTGAGCTTGCCTCGACCGCCCCGCCACCCTTGATGGTGAGGTTCTTGTCGGCTCCAATACCCTTGTCCTTGGTAGCCCTGGCGGTGACGGCTCCGCTGTCGTCAATCGTGATATTGCCGTTTGCCCTGATGCCATCCGATGCACCCGTGGCGTTGACGTTGCCCGAACCTTTGATAGCGAGATCACCTCCGGCATTGATGGCATCAAACCCAGTGCTCGTGGCGTTGACGGATCCGGCTCCGTCGATGTTGATATTACCCGTGGAGAGGATAGCGTCCTCAGTAGATGTCACGCTAAGCGTGCCGCCCTCGTCGCCTTGGATATTGAGCTCGGCATTCTCGTTAGTGCCATGAGAAACGTTGATGCTTTCGATCCATTCGGCAGTGACGATGTTGGTTCCCGAGTAATTCACGTTGAGCTTGCCTGCGGCCTGGATCTCGCCGCCGTTATAGTTGTTGAGCTTCAAGTCGTCGGCGCCGTCCCACGACCAGGTACCGGCCTCGTCGCTCGCCGCGGTGTTGTACTTGTTGCCGCCGACCTTGACCCATTCCGCTGCGAGCGAGACGCTCGGCATGAGCAGCGAGCTCACCGTGAGCGCGCACACGGCGCCCGCGACGATGCGGCGCGTCACGCGGCGCCAGCTGCCGTGCGCGAGTCCTATGCGACGGCGAACGTCGGGTTCGGCAACATGGGTTCCGGCGGTAGTGTCATTGCGTTTGGGGGTCGTGAACAAGGCTGCCATGGTTGCTCCCGTTCTCATAGGGCCTATACGACTAGATTCAGCGTATCTGCTGGATGTTGCCGGCGGTAGTGCCGTTTGGAGGGCAAAATGGCCAAAATGGGGGAGAAATAGGCCGCACGCCGGCGCAGGGACCGGCGCTAAAAGAAAAGCGCGGGGCCGCACGGCGACTCCGCGCTTTATTGTTCAGCTTTTGCAGCCTTGCCCTTACGCTACGAAGAAGTAGACGAGGAAGGCAAGGGCCGCGATCCACCCGTCCCGTGCGAAAAAGTGTCTATGAGCGCTTGCGGCTCACCACGGCGCCTGCGGCGATGGCGGCTGTTCCCGCAAGGGCGGCTGCCACGATGGCTGCGCTCGAGGCGTCGCCGGTTGCCACAAGCTTGCCGGTGGTCTTGGCTCCCGTGGCTGCAACTGCAACGGTCTTGATCGTCTTTGTGCCCTCGGACTTGGAACCCTTGGGCTTGGTCTCGCCGGGCTTCTCCTCGGGCTTGGTCTCCTCGGACGGTGCGATGACCGTGCTCTTGGCAACAGCTTCGTTATAGGGGGAGTCGACTACGGCATTGCCCGTGCCGATGGTTTGGCCTGCCTCGTACATGATGCCTTCACTGAGCTCTTCTTTGTTGCGATAGCCAATGACCTTGCCGCCTTCAGGCGTCAGGATGGTGGAGCCTTCGATTTCGATGGTGCCGATTGCCTTGCCGTCCGCGCTCATGGCAAGGGCGAAGATCGCTGCCGTGTCTCCCTCGGCCGTGACCTTACTGCGGACGATGGAGATGGTCGCGGGCATAATGCCCTCGCTGGTCTGAGCAAAGACGCCGATGTTCACGCCCCTGCGCTCAGGGGTGATCTCGCCATCCTGGTCTGTACTGTAGCAGTCGGGGCCATCGCCACCGGTCTCGACATAGCGGGCTATAGCCTTAACAACGGAGTCGCTGATGTAGATGTGACCGCCAGCGACGTTTGGCTGGTGGTTTCTGGTAGAGATTGCAACCGAGAATTTGCCTTCCGCGAACGCGTCCACGATGGAACCATTCTTGATGACGATGTCGTCCCCGTCAGTGATGAGGGCGATGGCCTGGCCGCCGCTCGCGCTTGTGCGGACCGTCACGGTCGCGTGATCGAGCGTAACGCCCTTGTAGGCATAGACACCATATTCAACACCGCTTGCGTCAAGGGAGGCGTTCGTGACCGCGAGACTGCCCTCAGTGTCGACGGCAAGATCTCCCTCGGAGTTCGCCTTGACCTGGCTGCCGCCCGAGATGTTGATGCCGTCTTTAGCCCAAATCGCCGCTTCTTCTATCGAGCTTGCTTCTACCTTGCCACCGCCTTTGATGATGAGGTCACTGCCCGCGGCGACGCCGTAACCTTCGCTTCCTTTAGCGATCACTGTGCCAGAGGAATCGATGGTGGTCTTGCCCTTGGATTGGATGCCTTCGGTACCGCCCGTTGCATTCACGGTGCCCGAGCCCGTGATAGAAAGATTGCCCTTTGCCTCAATTCCGTCGGAAGTAGTGCTTGTGGTGTTCACAGTGCCTGGGCCAGAAATGGAGAGGTCGCCTGTGGATTTAATTGCATCGGCCTCGGCTGTCACATTGAGCTCATCCGTGCTATTCGAGCTCGTTATGTTCAACTCCGCTTTCTGGTTAGTGCCATCCTGCGCTTTGATGGCGGCTCCGGTGTAATCGGGCTCGGTTTTCACGGTGTTCTTGCCCTCGTACGTAATGTTGAGCTTGCCTGCAGCATTGATTGCGCCGCCGTCATAGCCGTTGAGCTTCATATCGTCGGCACCGTCCCAGCTCCAGGTGCCGGCGGCGTCTCCCGCGGGCCCCGCGGCCGCTTCGTGGCGGACGCCGCCGACGTCCATCCACTCGGCCGCGAGCGAGACGCTCGGCATGAGCAGCGAGCTCACCGTAAGCGCGCATGCGGCGCCTACAACGATGCGGCGTGTCACGCGGCGCCAGCTTCCGTGTGCGAGCAGCGTGCGACGGCGCACGTCGGGCTCGACAAAATGGGCTCCAGAGGTTTTGTCATTGCGCTTGGGGGTCGTGAACAAGGCGGCCATGGTTACTCCCATCCTCATAGGGCCTATGCGATTAAGCCCAGCATATCTGCAGGATGTAGCCGGCGGTCGTGCCGTTTGGAGGGCAAAATGTCCAAAACTTGGGAAGCAAAACATCGCGCGTCCGTGCGTTGCCTGGCTTTAAAAGAAAAGCGCGGAGCCGCTCGATGCGACTCCGCGCTTTGGTGTTCTGCTTTGGCAGCTTTGCCGCTACGCTACGAAGAAGTAGACGAGGAAGGCGAGGGCTGCGATCCACATGAGCGGCTTGATCTTGGAAGCTTCGCCCTTAAAGAGCGCGACGACCACGTAGGCGATAAAGCCCAGGCCAATGCCGGCAGAGATGGAGTAGGTGAAGGGCACGCCGGCGACAATCATAAACGCCGGGAAACCCTGCGACACGTCGGACCAGTCGATCTCGGAGGCCTCGCTCATCATGAGGTAGCCGACGTAGACCAGAGCACCGCAGGTGGCGGCGCTGGAAACGATGGTGACGATGGGGGAGAAGAACGCGGCGAGAATGAACAGCACGCCGGTGGTGACGGAGGTGAGGCCCGTGCGGCCACCGTCGGCAGCGCCAGAGGTGGACTCGACGAAGGTGGTGATGGAGGAGACGCCCATGAAACCGCCCACAGCAGCGGCGGCGGAGTCGACGATCAGGATCTCCTTGATATTCTCGACGTTGCCGTCGTCGGTGAGGAACTCGCCCTGCTTGGCCACGGCCATCGCGGTGCCCATGGTGTCGAAGAAGTCACTCATGAGCAGCGAGAACGAGATGACGAGGAGCGCGGGGTCGGTAAGGACCTTGACGATGGCGGGCACGCCGCCGGCGTCGGCGATGGGGCCACCGATGCTCGAGAAGTCGAGCGGGGCGATGATACCGGTCGGAGCCTGGGTCACACCTAGGGGGATACCGGCGATGACGGCGACGACGATGCCGATGAGCAGCGAGCCGGGGACGTTGCGGCAGGCGAGGGCGACCGTCACCAGGATGGAGATGATGCCGACGATGAAGGTGGGGGAGGTGATGTCGCCCAGACCGACGAGTGTACCGGCGCCAGCGGTGATAATGCCGGCATCGCACAGGCCAATCATGGCGATGAACAGGCCCAGACCCACCGAGATGGCGTGACGCAGGACAACCGGGATGGCGTCCATGATGGCCTCGCGCAGGCCACAAAGCACGAGCAGCAAGATGACGACGCCCTCAAGGAAGATGACGCTCATGGCCACGTGCCAGTCACCGCCGCAGACGGTGGTGGTGATTCCGGCGATCATCGCGTTGACGCCTAAGCCCGACGCGCAGGCGAGCGGGCGGTTGGCGAAGATGCCCATGCAGATGGTCATGATGCCGGCGCCCAGGCAGGTGGCGCAGGCGAGCGCTCCCGCATCGATGCCAGCGCCCGAGAGCACCGCGGGGTTGACGGCGATGATGTAGGCCATCGCCAGGAATGTTGTCAGTCCGGCGCGGAGTTCGGTCCCGATTGTGGACTTGCGCTCGCTGACGTGAAATAGTTCGTCCATGCATACCCTTTCCTTGTTCGGCCCCGAGTTTAGGCCGATTGACACGAACTCACCCACTATAGCCCCTTTACGACGCTGTTGTTCCTCGCATGTTGATGTTCGGCGCTTTGTAGCAGACGGACGGTATTTTTCGCATGAAAATGTGTGGGTACCGTATACTTAAGCGGTTACAACGACCCCTATGGAGGAACGTATGATTAAAGAGCTTTGCCACGACGAGGCTATCCTGTCCCAGCGTTGCGAGGTTGCGACCGTCGAGGACGAGTCGGTCGCACAGGACCTGATCGATACCATCAAGTCGCTCGACGATGCCGGCTGCCTTGCTGCCAACCAGATTGGCGTCACCAAGAAGGTTTGCGTCTATCTGGACGACGCCGGCGAGCCCCACGTGCTCTACAACCCCCGTCTGGTGTTTGGCCTGGGCGCCAGCAAGATGGAGGAGAGCTGCCTGACGCACGAGGAGGTCACCAAGTCCACGCGCTATATCAAGTGCAAGGTTGCCTTTGACCAGATCGTCGACGGCAAGATGAAGGAGTGCCGCCGCGACTACGCGGGCTTTGAGGCGCAAATGATCCAGCATATGATCGACCACTGCCAAGGTAAACTTGTCTAGGGTGACCACAGCACCGCACTTCGCCTCTTTTGGCCCGGGCATGACATTGTTGTCATGTCCGGGCTTTTGTGTTTAGCGCCTTTCTGTTTGGAGACAATGAAATTAGCAAGAACGTAAAGCTAGGAGGCGCTATGTGTACGAGTATTCGATTTACCGATAATTCTGGCCACATGTATCTGGGCCGCAACCTCGACTGGAGCTTTGACTACGGCCAACAGGTTCGCGTGATGCCGCGCGGGTTTCACATCCCGTATTCGTTTATCGACGACGCGACGGCGGTACACGCGGTGATCGGTATGTGCATCGATTACAAGAACTACCCTATGTTCTTCGATTGCGGCAACGATGCGGGCCTCGCCGTGGCGGGTCTCAATTTCCCGGGTTATGCCGAGTATGCCGAGGGGCCGGTTGATGGAAAGACCAATATCGCGGCCTATGAGTTTCCCCTGTGGGTGGCAGCGACGTTCTCGACGGTCGATGAGGTCGAGGCCGCGCTGCGCGACACGGTGATTGTCGCCAAATCTGCCGGAGAGGGGCTGGGCGTGTCGCTGCTCCATTGGATTATCGGCGACAGCCAGCGCAGCATCGTGGTCGAGATGATGGCTGACGGCCTGCATGTATACGACGATCCGGTCGACACCCTTGCCAACCAGCCGACCTTCCCGTGGCACATAGAAAACCTGCGCACCTATATCACGGCCACAAGCGATTTTCCGCAGACGGCGACATGGCGTGGCGCCGAGCTCAAGCCCTATGGCGCGGGTGCCGGCATGCGCGGCATTCCGGGCGATTGCTATTCGCCGAGCCGTTTTGTAAAGGCGGCGTACCTCAATGCCAATTACCCGCAAAAGGAGAGCGAGACCGAAAACGTCGTCCGCATGTTCCGCTCGCTCGAGGGCGTGGTGATGATCGAGGGGGCGTCCAGGATGGGCGACGGCAAGTTCGAGAAGACTATCTACACCGGATGCTTTAGCGCGCGCACGGGCAATTATTACTACGCGATGTATGATGATCCGTCGATTCGCTACGTGAGCCTGATGGATGCCGAGGGCGCAAGCCCCGATAGGCTCGTGGTTCCCGAGCAGCGTCGTTCGTAGCTCACCGGTCCGTTGCGACATAAAACGGCTCCGCACCTTTTATGAGATGCGGAGCCGTTGTCGTCAATGGCTGGTGGCGTGTTAGAAGTTGGCGTCGTTGAGCTGGGTGCTCTCGAGTCCGTCGAGTTGCTGTTGCTCGGGCGTATCGGCGACGCTCTCGAGCAGCTCGGTGGGATCGACGTTCATACTCTTGCCGGCCTCGTTGCCGTTGACCAAGTCGTCCGAGAAGATGTCGACTTCCATTTCCTCGGCCTCTTCGATCTGAACCTCGAGCGGCACCTGGGTGCGCACGAGCTTAACGGCCGGGCGCATGCGGGCAAACAGCGGTACGTACTCAATGATGATGGCCGAGTTCTCGAGACCGTACCAGCGTGCCGGGCTTCCGCAGGCGCGGCGGACGGCGTACTTGATGGCCATCACGCGGTGGTCATTGCGGTTGATGTCCGTTTCGGGGGCAAGCATCTTGCGCAGCATGCAAAAGCGGAAGTCACCTACGTTGCCGCGCGTCTCGTAGATGGAGTAGGTGTGATGTTGCGGCGGCAGCTCGCCCGATGCCATCAAGTCGCCGACGATCTGACGCAGATAGGCGTTGACGCGCTGGTTGACCTTAAAGCCCAGGTCCAGGCGCACGCGGAACAAAAAGTCCGTGCCAAAGGTCTCGACGGAATACTCGTGCGTATAGGGTTCGTCGGTAACGTGCACGTTGATGAACCAATATGCCTTGGCGCGCTTGGGGTGCTTGTCCAGGATGGAATAGAGCACGTCGCGGTCGAGTGTGAGCGGATCGGGGCTGTTGGTGAGGAACACCAGATTGTCGGCGAGCACGGGGTAGGTCTCGTCGTTGCGCAGGCGGTTGAGCTGATCGATGTACTTGGAGACGGGCAGCAGGATCGTCTGCGTGCGCTCGATGGCGGTGCCGCGGCGCCACACATACATAAGGCCAAACAGCAGCGCGGCCAGGAAGATCATGACGTAGCCGCCGTCAAAGAACATGGTGAGGCACGAGGCGAAGAAGCACAGCTCAATGGCACCAAAGAGCAGGGCGAAGACGCAGGCACCCAGCCTGTGCTTGAGGATGCCGGCGATGTAGCTCGTCAAAAGCGTCGTGGTCATGAGCATGGTCACGGTAATGGCGAGGCCGTAGGCGCTCTCCATGCGCTCGGAGTTTTGGAACAGCAGCACGATGAAGATGCAGCCGACCCACATGATGTTGTTGACGAGCGGAATATAGAGCTGCCCCTTGGTGTCGCTGGGGTAGTGGATGCGCAGATGCGGCATAAGGTTGAGACGCGTTGCCTCGGATACCAGCGAGAACGAGCCGGTGATGAGCGCCTGCGAGGCAATGATGGCCGCCACGGCCGAAAGCACGATGGCAAAGGGGCGCAGGGGCTCGGGAAGCATCATATAGAACGGGTTGACGATATCCATCGCGAGCATCTGGGGGTTGGAGTTGTTGGCGAGCAGCCAAGCGCCCTGGCCCAGATAGTTAAGGATGAGGGCCGCCTTAACAAACGGCCAGGATGCGTAGATGTTGGCCTTGCCCACGTGGCCCATGTCTGAATAGAGCGCCTCGGCGCCGGTCGTCGACAGGAAGACGAAGCCGAGCACCATGATGCCCGAGTGGTTGATGGGCGAGAACAGGAACATGACGCCGCGGATGGGGTTGAGCGCGCGCAAGATGGACAGGTTGCCGAGCATGTTGAATAGACCGGCGCCTGCCAGGAACAGGAACCACAGCGTCATGAGCGGACCGAACAGCTTGCCGATTGACGAGGTGCCAGCGCGCTGCATGGCAAACAGGCCACAGATAATGATGATGGTAATAATGATGACGTTAGTTTGCCCGTCACCCAACAGCGCGTGGCCCCACTCGATGGTGCGCAGACCCTCGATGGCCGTGGTAACCGTGACGGCGGGGGTGAGGATGCCGTCGGCGAGCAGCGCCGCACCGCCGATCATGGCGGGGAGAATCAGCCACGGTGCCACCTTGCGTACCAGGCTAAACAGGGCGAAGATGCCGCCTTCGTTGTGGTTGTCGGCCTTCATGGCGATTATCACGTACTTGACCGTGGTCACGAGCGTCATGGTCCAGATGACGAGCGAAAGCGCGCCCAGGATCATGTCCTCGCTGACGGTACCGATGCCGCCGTTGTTGGCGACGATTGATTTTATGGTGTACATGGGGCTCGTGCCGATGTCGCCATAGACGACGCCGAGCGTTACGAGCAGCATGCCAGCGGAGAGGGGGATGGCTCCGTGCCCGCCTTGACCACGCTGGTCTTGGGGGTTTGCCTCCAGTTTGTTGTGTGCCACGTGGACTCCCTTAGACATCCGGTTGTCTGTCTAGGACAGATAATCTTTATGCCGTCTTTATACATACAAGAGCAGTTTGGCACATCAGGTTATTTTAGACAATAATCCCCAGCTGGGGATTATTTATGTACGTAGGTAGCATTTCAAAACAGGGGCTTTTAGGCACGTGCTGTCTGGGCTATGCCAGCCTTGGCGCTTGCGCGTTTGCCGGCGAGTTCGCAAAAAATCGCGCCGCCGATGATAAGCGCGGCACCCATCAGACGGACCGGTGTTATGGCTTCGCCCAAAAGGACGGCGGAGAACACGACCGCCGAAAGCGGCTCGAGGTAGCCGACAACGGCGACGGTCTGCACAGGCAGTTTGGCGACGGCGCTAAAGTAGAGCAGGCAACCAATGCCGGTGTTGACGACGCCGAGCATGACGACGGCGCGCCAATCGATGCCTGCGGCGACGCCGGCGGACAGGAATGAGGGTGCACCCTGCGTGATGAGCGTGAGGACCAGCGCGGTCACAAAGGCGGCACTCACCTGGAGCGTGGAGTTCTCGAGGCCTTCGATGTGTGGCGCGCCCTTGCTAGCGATGACCATCAGCGCATAGCAAAATGCCGAGGCGATGCCGCAGGCGATACCTGCAATGGGCATATTGCCGCCTAGACCTTGTGCTGCAATGAGAAAAGCACCGCAGGCGACGGCGATAAACCCGGCGATTTTGCCGCCGGTCAGTTTTTCACCAAAGATGAGTGGGGAGAGCGCCATGACAATGATGGGGCCACAGTAGTACAGCAGCGAGGATACGCCGACGCCGATCGTCTGGTAGGCGCGGAACAGAAAAATCCAGCTGGCGCCCAGCGCGGCTCCCGAGAGAAGGAGTGCTGCGGCTTCGCGGGGACGAGATGGCGCCTGCAGTTTATGGCGTTGGGTGATGGCAAGGATAGTGACAAGCGAGAGGGCGCCCAAAAACGTGCGCAGTAGCACGATATCGGAGCTCGGCAGTGCGATGGCGGCGGCGATGATGCCGTTGGAGCCAAACAATAGCAATGCTGCTAAGTACGTAAACAGTCCGTTGTTCATGCGCTGACATCCCCTCTATATCCGAACATGTTCACTATGGGTGAGCTGGCTTTAGAAGAAAAGCGAATATAATGCATGGAAAACATGACAAAAACTCATGCAAGGGTGGGGACGTGCCGTGGAGACCAATATCCAAAAGATGCAAGTGCTGCTCGAGACGGTGCGTGCCGGCAGCTTTACGCGTGCTGCAGAGCGCCTGAGCTATTCGCAGTCGGGCGTGAGCCGCATGGTGGGCGACCTTGAGGCAGACTGGGGTTTTAAGGTGCTTGATCGCAGCCGCGAGGGCGTGGTGCTTTCTGCCGACGGGCGGCAGGTCATGCCGGCAGTCGAGGCGTTATGCGAAGAGTTTGGCCGCCTGCAGCGACGCGTGGACGAGATGCGAGGGCTCATGCGTGGCAAGATCTGCATCGGTACGTTTTCGAGCGTGGCGACCCACGTGCTGCCGCCGGTGATTGCGCGCTTTCGCGCCGATCACCCGGACGTCGATTATGAGCTGTTGATGGGTGATTACTCCGAGATTGAGCAATGGGTGGCGGAAGGCCGCTGCGACCTGGGCTTTATTCCGCGCGAGCCACGCGGCGCCGGCATGGCGTCGCGGCCGTTGGTGCAAGACGAGCTGATGGCCGTGGTGCCAGCGGACTCCTCGCTTGCCACCGCGGAGGTCGTTTCCCTTGCCGTTTTGGCTAGCGAGCAGTTTATTCTGCTAGAACGCGGCACCGATGACGAGATTACGCCGCTGTTCCGTCGGGCGGGGCTGACGGTGTGCTCCAAGCTGTCGACCTGGGATGATTATGCGATTATGGCTATGGTCGAGGACGGCCTGGGCGTGAGCATTCTTCCTGCGCTCATCTTGCGTCGCTGTCAGTTCGATGTTGCCGTGCGCCCACTCGAGGGACATCCTCATCGGCAGATCAATGCGATATATCGCACGGCTGACGTTTCGCTTGCGGCGGTTCGTCTCCTTGAATATCTCTAAAGGCGCGTACCTGTTGTCCACTTTGGGACAATCCTCGGGGTTCGGTACGTTTTCTTATGAAATTGAACTTTCGAATGAGACGCCGCGTTATACTGCTTGCTAAATTGAACCATGGTTCAATTCGTGTTCTATAAATTGAACTTTGCCAGCAAGGAGGTTCTAGTGGCCCAAGAGACGTTTAGCGATCGCCTGCGACAGGCTATGTCCGATCGCGACGTTCGCCAGTCGGACGTGATCCGCGCATCGGAGATGCTCGGCAAAAAACTCGGCAAGAGTCAGATGAGCCAATATGTGAGCGGCAAGACGATCCCGCGGCGCGATGTGGCAGAGCTGCTCGCCCGTATTTTGGAGGTCGATGTTGCCTGGCTGCTTGCCGGCGACGCCGATCAGGGCGAGGCATCATCACCCCGCAACGATTCCAAGCCCGAACCCCATCCCTCAGCTCAAATTGCAAGGAGCACCACCATGCGTACTTTTTCTAAATCCACCAAGCTCGACAACGTCCTGTATGACGTGCGCGGTCCCGTCGTCGACGAGGCCGCCCGTATGGAGGACGAGGGCGAGCGCATCCTCAAGCTCAATATCGGCAACCCGGCGCCCTTCGGTTTCCGCACGCCCGATGAGGTCATCAAGGACATGCGCCAGCAGCTGCCCGACTGCGAAGGCTATTCCAACTCGCGTGGCCTGTTCTCCGCGCGCAAGGCGATCATGCAGTATTCGCAGATCAAGGGCCTGCCCAACGTTCAGATGGAGCATATCTACACGGGCAACGGCGTGTCCGAGCTCATTCAGCTTTCGATGAACGCGCTGCTCGATAACGGTGACGAGATCCTGATTCCCAGTCCCGACTATCCGCTCTGGACGGCGTGCGCAACCCTTGCTGGCGGTCATCCCGTACATTATCTGTGCGATGAGCAGGCGGATTGGTATCCCGACTTGGAGGATATGGAGTCCAAGATTACGAGCGCGACCAAAGCCCTCGTCATCATCAACCCCAACAACCCCACGGGTTCTGTCTATCCGCGCGAGGTGCTCGAGGGCATCGTCGAGATTGCACGCAGGCATCAGCTGATGATCTTTGCCGATGAGATCTACGACCGCCTGTGCATGGACGGCTACGAGCACGTCTCGATTGCCTCGCTCGCTCCCGACCTGCCCTGCGTTACCTTTAGCGGCCTTTCCAAGTCGCACATGATCGCGGGCTATCGTATTGGCTGGATGGTGCTTTCGGGCAACCAGCGCTGCATGAGCGACTTCATCATGGGCATTAACATGCTCTCCAACATGCGCCTGTGCTCCAACGTGCCGGCTCAGTCGATCGTTCAGACGGCACTCGGTGGCCATCAGTCGGTCAACGACTACATCCGTCCCGGCGGCCGTGTCTACGAGCAGCGCAACTTTGTGTATGAGGCGCTCAACAAGATTGACGGCATCTCGGTGGTTAAGCCGCGTGCGGCGTTCTACATCTTCCCCAAGATGGATGTTAAAAAGTTCAACATCACCGATGACGAGCAATTCGCCCTTGACCTGCTGCACGAGAAGAAGATCCTGATTACGCGCGGCGGCGGCTTCAACTGGGCTGAGCCCGACCACTTCCGCATCGTGTACCTGCCGCGCATGGAAGTGCTCAAAGAGTCGCTCGAAGACCTCGCCGACTTCTTCGATCATTACCGCCAAGCGTAGGGGATTAGGTATCTGCCGCCGCAAGAATCGAGGCGTCGCAGGATAGACATACGACAGCGAGCGAGCCGCATTTGCGCCAAGGTGACGCGAAATGAGAGGGCGCTGACCTTCTGGTCGCGTCCTCGAAATTGAACGTCAGATTGGCGTGAATGCGGCTCGCGCAGCGTCAAGCGGTCCGCCGTTCGGTAGAACGGCGGAACTAAATAACGACGCCGTTGCAGTGGTCGATTTCGTGCTGGATGATCTCGGCGGTGTAGCCCGAGAAGTTTTTGATGCGGTGGACGAAGTTCTCGTCCAAATACTCAACCTTAATGCGGCGATAGCGGGTACAGGGACGCTCGCCGATCAGCGAGAGACATCCTTCGCTCGTCTGATAGGCATTGACCTGCTCAAGAATTTGAGGGTTGTACATCAGGAGTGTCCTGTTGCCGTCCTTTACGCAGATGATGCGTTTGCGCACGCCGATCATGTTGGCGGCGAGGCCCACGCACTCGCGCTCATGCTCGTGGAGCGTATCCAGGAGATCCTGCCCGGTCGCGGCATCGTCGGGTCCCGCGTCTTCGGAAGGCAGACGCAAAAAGAACTCGGATTTCATGATGGGCTTAATCATGGCGGGCTCCTCATGTCTTATGCTTTCGTGGACTTTTAATAATAGCGCGGAAGGAAAGCTGTGCGTCCGCGTTACAATCTTTCGACGTTGGACCATGTTGTCAGACTCGTCGAGTACGGCGTCTGGCGTAAGTCTAGGGCTCATTTTTCGCCCTGGACTGTTCCTCTGGGGCGATGCGACTGTCGTTCCAAGAGGAAGGAAATGCATGGGGAGCAAATCTCAGCAACAAGTTCAAGTAGCGCCATCGGTCACTGCGGCGATTCTCGTCGTAATGTATATTGCAGCCTTTGTTGCCGCGTTTAACGAGAACATCATTAACGTGGCGTTGCACGACATTATGGCGGCCTTTTCGGTGAGTGCCACCACGGCGCAGTGGCTCGTTTCGGGCTACATGATCGTGACGTCGATCTTTACGGCCATCATGGCCTTCCTGTCCGGCCGTTTCTCGACGCGCAAGCTGCTGTTTTTCGCATGCGGATGCATGGTCGCCGGCGAAGTCCTGTGCCTGTTCGCTCCGTCATTTAGCGTTTTGCTGCCAAGCCGTATTTTGCAGGCTGCGGGATCGGGCATCTTGTTCCCGCTCATGATGAACGTGGTGCTGTCTTGCGCTCCGCGCGAGAAGCTCGGTCTCTATCTGAGCCTGGGCGGAGCCTGCATTACGCTGGGGCCGGCGTTTGGACCCGTGATCAGCGGTCTTATGTGCACGTTGTTTGGCTGGAGGGCGGTGTTCGTAGTGCCGCTGGTGGGCGGCATTGTGGTCGCTGCGGCGGGCGTAAAGCTTGTTCAGAATGTCGGAGAGCGTTCGAACGCCACGCTTGATATTCTGTCGGTTGTTTTGCTCGCCGCCGGTATTACGGCATTTGTGTATTCCGTAGGCGAGTTCTCGACCAATCTGATTGCCGGTATCGTGACGCTTTTCGCCGCCATTGTGCTGCTCGGCCTGTTTGCGGCCCGCCAGCTCAAGCTCGAGCATCCGGTGCTTAACGTGCGTCCCATGGCGAGCGTTCGTTTTTGGCCTGCGTGTCTGCTTGTGGTGGTGTCGATGATGACGACGTTCTCGATGAGCGTTTTGTTGCCGCTCTATTTTGAGGGCGCATACGGCATGACCGCACTTGTTGCGGGCTTGCTCATTTTGCCGGCGATTGCCTGCAACGCCGTGACCTCGATTGTGGGCGGACGCGTGATGGACGCCCGTGGCGCATGGCCGCTGCTGCCGGTCGGCTTTGCCCTGATTGCCGTGGGGCAGACTGCCATCTCGATGACGGCGGCAAGCATGAACATCGGCGTTGTCGTGGCACTGACCGTTGTGGTGTATGCCGGAGTCGGTTTGGTGCTGAGTCCCTCGCAGACGGCCGGCTTGGAGACGCTGCCTGCCGCTGAGCATCCCCACGGAACGGCATTGCTCAACACGTGGAACATGATTGCCGCATCGTTTGGTCCGTCGTTGTTTATCGGTCTGCTCTCGAGTTCTGCGGCGACCGCCGGCGCCGCTGGCGTTGTGACCGACGTTGCCCAGGCGATTGGATTTGCAGCTGCCGTGCGTGTGGCGGCTGTAATTGCCGTGGTCGGGTTCGTGGCGTCGCTGGTGTACGCTCGTCGCGAGTCGCACATGTCGCATTAATGTGTGCACATAGATTCTGCAGCTAGATTAGATGACGACACCATAAACTAGTGGACGTTTTGCCGAGAGGCATGAATGTTTAAAGCGCAAAGAGTGCGCGACGGGCCCCGCGAATGGGGCGATGATGCCCGAGAGGGCCAAGAAGGAGTCTCATGTCCGAGAACGAAGAGATCATGAACGAGACCGAGAGCGAGACCGTGGCTGCCGAGGTTGAGGCAGTCGAGACCGTGGAGACCGAAGCTACCGAGGTTGAGGCTGCTGACGAGGTTTCCGCCGAGGAGGAGGCCGAGGTTGTCGAGGCCGCCGTTGATTACGATGACGAAGAGCTGATGGACAAGATGCAGAAGGCCGCCCGCCTGCTGCGTAGCCGTCGCTTTGCTATTTCCAAGGAGGAGGAGGCCAAGGCCGAGCGCATGGCGAACATCGAGCGCGCCATCAAGCTTCTTGACCTCAAGCCCAAGATGGAGCAGAAGGAAATGTCCGACCTGCTGGGCATGCGCCTTCGTGAGCTCGATGGCCTGATGGCCGAGGCCGAGGCTGCCGATCTGGTCGGCCGCATCGACGATGCCGAGGGCGATATGCGCAAGATCGTTGTCTTCGCTGCCGAGGATGCCGCCGAGGGCCTGGTCGAGCTTGCCAACAAGAAGGAGAAGCTCCTGCCCGAGCTTTCTTACGAGGAGGCCACCGAGCTGATGGCCGCTCTCGATAAGGTTATCGCTCCGCTCGTCGCCATGGGCCTGGACGAGGATCGCGGTCCTCGCGGCGGTCGTGACGATCGCGGCGGCCGTGGTGGCGACCGTGGCGGTCGCGGCGGCTTTGGCGATCGCGGTGGCCGTGGCGGCGACCGTGGCGGTCGCGGTGGCGATCGCGGTGGCCGTGGCGGCTTTGGTGACCGCGGCGGCGACCGTGGCGGTCGCGGCGGCTTTGGCGGCAACCGTGGTGGCTATGGCGATCGCGGTGGCAACCGTGGCGGCTTCGGCGGCAACCGTGGTAACGACCGCGGCGGTCGCGGTGGCGACCGTGGCGGCCGCAACGGTGGCGGCTTCCGCGGCAACCGCTTCTAGGGGTTACGCGGTTCTACGAACCGCGTAACTAGTTGACGCTGCAAACCCGTCAGAGCGGCAATCTGCCTTTCAGCTTCGGCGGCATGACCAAAAGGTCAATGCCGCCTCGCTTCAAGGCACCTTGCTCGCTCTGACGGGTTTTCGCTGTCGGTACCAAAACATCGGTGTTGTCGAAGTAGTCATTGGGTGTTCTTAAATGACTACATATTAAATGACTACATAGCATGAGAGTGGATAATCTCCCGGTTTGAGCCTGCATTCAAGCTCAAAGTGGGAGATTATCCACTCTCATTTGCTATGCGTCCGAAAATCCACGCTCGTTTGTTTTCTGCTTACATTTGGAGGAAAAGCTCGTGGAGGTGCGTGTCGTCGTCGAGCTCGGGGTGGAAGGTGACACCGAGCTGATTGTCTTGACGGGCGGCGACGATGCGGCCGTCGACTTCGGCCAGGGCCTTGGCATTGCCGTGCACCTCGACAATGCGGGGCGCACGGATAAATGTTAATGGCACTTCACCGTCGATGCCGGCTACCTGCCCCTTGGTTCGAAAGCTGCCGAGCTGCCTGCCGTAGGCATTGCGCTCGACAAGTACATCCATGGTTGCCAAACGCGGCGTGCCCTTATCGTCGTGGGTGGCAAGGTCGTGAGCCAGTAGAATCAGGCCGGCGCAGGTGCCCAGGACGGGCATGCCTTCAGCGATACGGGCACGAAGCTCCTCGAGCATGCCCAACTCATCAAGCAGCTTCCCTTGAACGGTAGACTCGCCGCCGGGAAGTACCAGACGGTCAAAGTCCTGCTTCAAATCAGCCGCCTGCCTCAGCTCAATACAACGTGCGCCCAGCTCGGATAGCCTTGCCTCGTGCTCGGCAAAAGCGCCTTGGACCGCCAGCACGGCGACCGTTTGGTCTGCATAATCGCTCATGTGCGATCCCTTCTGCTGGACTAGCGCCCGCGCTCCTCCATGATAATCTCGATCTCGTCGGCGTTGATGCCCACCATGGCCTCGCCCAGGTCCTCCGAAAGCTCGGCGATGAGTTTGGCATCGGTGAAGTTTGCCACGGCCTTGACGATGGCGGCGGCACGCTTGGCGGGGTCGCCGCTCTTAAAGATGCCCGAGCCGACAAAGACGCCTTCGGCGCCCAGCTGCATCATCAGCGCGGCGTCGGCGGGGGTCGCTACGCCGCCGGCGGCAAAGTTCACGACGGGAAGCTTTCCCGTGGCATGGACCTCGCGCACCAGCTCGACCGGAACCTGCAGTTGCTTGGCTGTCTCAAAGAGCTCGTCATCGCGAAGGGCAACAACGTCGCGGATCTGCTTTTGGATCTTGCGCATGTGGTGCACGGCCTGAACGACGTCGCCCGTGCCCGGCTCGCCCTTGGTGCGAATCATCGTGGCGCCCTCGGCAACACGGCGCAGCGCCTCGCCCAAATCGCGGGCGCCGCAGACAAACGGCACGTCAAACTGGGTCTTGTCGATGTGATAGACGTCATCGGCAGGGGAGAGAACCTCGGACTCGTCGATGTAATCGATCTCGATGGCCTGCAGGACCTGTGCCTCGACAATGTGACCGATGCGGCACTTGGCCATAACAGGGATGGAAACGGCCTCTTGGATGCCCTTGATCATCTTGGGGTCGCTCATGCGCGAGACGCCGCCTGCGGCGCGGATGTCGGCCGGGATGCGTTCGAGTGCCATGACGGCGCAGGCGCCTGCCTCCTCGGCGATGCGCGCCTGCTCGGGTGTGGTGACGTCCATGATAACGCCGCCCTTGAGCATCTGCGCGAGTTCGCGATTGAGTTTGACGCGATCGGCCTTGCTGGTCTGTTCTGCCATGGTTGCTCCCTTGGTTGGCATGTGCATTGCTTGACGGAACATCCTATCGGGGAGCTGGGTATGACGAAATACTCAGTTTTCGAGATAATGACAAGGTCAGATTAATACCAGATTGAATGACTTAATAAGGTCAGGTGATAGGCTCATGCTTGACTACAATTTGGAAAAACGCGGCGAAGCATCGCTCTATGAGTATGTTTACCAGCAAATTCGAGATGATATCGTAGCTGGACGCATTGCGGCGGGGGAGCATCTGCCGTCCAAGCGCGCCTTTGCCAGTCATCTGGGAATCAGTGTTATTACCATCGAGAATGCATATAGCCAGTTACTTGCCGAGGGCTATATTTGCTCAAAGCCGCGGCGTGGCTACTACGCTTGCGAGCTTCCGGATGCACCGGTTTTTCCTTTGGCTTCGGAGGGCATCGACCGAGATGCCGTTTCTGTGGGTCCCAACACGCATGATGTCCGCGGGCGGGTCGAGCAATTCGACGCACTTTCTCCTTCCGCTTTGGAGGCGGCGCGGCTTTGGCAAAGTGCGCTACGGGCGACGCTGGCATCCGAAGACGAGCGCGAAATCTTTTCGCCCGCACCGGCGCAGGGCACCGCTCGGCTGCGACGCGCAATTGCTCACCATCTGCGCGGGACAAGGGGTATGAATGTCGACCCCAACAACATCGTTATCGGTGCGGGCGCCCAGCTGCTCGATACCATGTTGGTTCAGTTGCTTGGCGTGGACAAGGTGTATGCGGTTGAGGATCCGGGCTATTTGCGCCTGACGCGCATCTATCAGGCTATGGGCTGCCAAGTACGACATATCCCGTTGGATGACGACGGCGTGGACCTGAGCGCTCTGCAGAAAACTGGGACCGATGTCCTTCACCTTATGCCGTCCCATCAGTATCCGACCGGCCTTGTGACGAGCATTGCGCGTCGCTATGCGCTGCTGAGCTGGGCCGCCGAGCGACCAGGTCGGTATCTCATCGAA
Source organism: uncultured Collinsella sp. (assembly GCA_905211535.1). Lineage (GTDB taxonomy): Bacteria > Actinomycetota > Coriobacteriia > Coriobacteriales > Coriobacteriaceae > Collinsella. The sequence goes on from CAJMAZ010000017.1 coordinate 33,289, forward strand.
GATGACTTTGATTGTGAGTTTCGCCTTGCCGGCAAGCCGATTCCTGCGCTCGCATCGATCGATGCCGCCCAGTCGGTTATCTACACCAACACGTTTTCGAAGAGCCTGTCATCGGCGTTGCGTTTAGCGTACATGGTGTTGCCCGATGAGCTGATGGAGCGGTTTAGGTGCGAGCTGGGTTTTTACGCCTCGTCGGTCAGCTCCGTAGACCAGGTGGCGTTAGCGCGTTTGCTGGAATCGGGCGATTACGAACGACATGTGAACCGCGTGCGCGTTCGTGCTCGCGAGGCGCGTGATGGCCTAGCGGCGCTTGTACGGAAAGCGTTTCCGGCAGGGAAGGTCTCGATCGAACATGCGGACGCGGGCCTTTACTGCACCGTGGTTGCGGAGCGCGGAGCGGGCGGAAGCTCTTTTGTGCGGGCCCTCACGCGCTCGAGTATCCCTTTTGTCGATATCAGTGACTGTTATTGGTGTGCCGATGGCGCATCTGTCCCTGAAAACTCAAGTCAAATTCTTGTTCAGTATGACGATTTGAGTCCAAAAGCGCTAAATACCTTGGAATCGCAGCTAATGGGAGCACTCTGCAACCTAAGTGAGTAGGCTTTTGGAACTTTGGCGACCAGGCAGTTTTGTAACAAGCTATCTACCTCCGTTTTTGAAAAGCAGGATGACCGGCCTGCTCGGGATGTTTAAAAAGGTCTACTCACTTGCCGCGCAAAGCTTCCGCATGAGAAAAAATGGGGTTTTCAACAGGCCTTCGTCCAGCTCTTGGCAAGCTTTTGGCCAGCTGGGGAGGGCTGTTGAAAACTTAACAGTCCGTTCGGTGCCATTTTTGGTGCGTTCGCGCCAATGTGTGACTGACTGGGTTGAAATTTGTGTTTTCCTGTGCCTATGAAGGATCTACTTTGTGACATATCGGCTTTTAGGTACTGGCGTTTGCCCCCTCAGGTTCGCGCTTTGTGTCCGCCGCTTCCACGGCCGGAAGAAGACCGGCAGCGATATGACCTCGCCCGTAATCCGACGGCTGCGGTTGTGCTCGGCTTTCCGTTGTATACATTGGTCCGGACGAGAAACAAGCGGACTTGTCCTGCCAGTATCAGACAGCGGCTGTTTCTTGGTGAGCTTCCCAGGGAATCCGTGCTGGAAACGGAGCATGGGTTTTTGGTTACGTCTCCTCTACTGACGACATTCATCATGTCGCGGCATCTGACGGATCTTCAGCTTCTTTTGGTATTGGCGGAGATGTGTGGCTTGTTTGCGGTGTGTGCCCTGCCGGCGGCACTTGAGGCGGAACTTTCGCGTGCAATTGATTCGGGCGCGATTTCGGCAACGTTCGGTTGGGTGCGCTGCCCGTCCGAGGACGGCACCGCCTCAAATTTATGGCGTCGAGACGCTTTGGTTTTGGGCAGAGACCTTGACCGTTTTTGTTCAGATGTTTGCGGGATGCGTTACGGCAATAGATTTATGGCGGTATCGCAATTCGTCCCATTGGGTGCCGCGTCGCCTTTTGAGGTCGAGGCGTATTTGTTGCTTGGACTGCCGCGAGCCCTGGGAGGCGAAGGGTTTTGCGGTATAGAGCTCAATGTCGAAGTGACGTTAAGCACAAGTGCTCGAGCGATTGTGGGAAAGTCCCGTGTGTATATCGATCTACTTCTGTCTTCGCCGGACGGCAGGCGACAGGTGGCCATTGAATGTCAGGGAAAGGCCTTGCACGGACGCGCAGGGGATGGCTTGCGTGACGCTGACCGCATGACAGCCCTTCAGGCCATGGGCTACGATGTGCTTCTCCTTACACACAGACAGATATCGGATGAGGATAGATTCCGCGCGATCGTTAAGGCCGTATGCAGGATGCTCGATGCTGAATATCGTGATAAAAGCTCGGATGAGCAAAGGGCTGAGGCATTACTCCGGTCTGAACTATTCGCTGACTGGACAAAATTGGGAGTAATTGACGGAAAGATGCCTGCTAGACACAAAATGGCTCAATCGTGGACGGCTGCGGTTCTAAGTGAGTAGGCTTTTAGCACTTTGGCGACCAGGCCGTTTTGCAACAAGTCATTTACCTGCGGCTTTATAAAGCAATATGGATGGTGTGCTCGGCAAGTTCCAAAAAAGTCTACTCACTTAGTTTTTGACGAGAAACCGATGCCGAAGATAGCTCTATTTCAGGGCGTTAACGAGTCCTCGAGACACAGACGATATGAGCAGGACATAAAAACATTGAGAGCCCCTGCTGCATGAAAGACCGCG
>CAJMAZ010000018.1:0-35357 GCA_905211535.1 uncultured Collinsella sp.
TGAAACCCGAAAATAATAAGTCGTGAAAACCCAAAAATCAAAGTTGCAAAACACACCGCGAACGGTGAGATGAGGCTCGATCCGGTCATGGCGGCCATGGTCGCCGCGGTGACGGTCAGACGCGCGATCCCCTTCGGAGTGTGAATCTTTTTGTTTGGCAGTGCAGCGAAGTGATCGCCACCGGCAGCGAAGTGCTTTCCCTGGGTCATTGTGCTGTTCCATTCCTTTTCCGTGCCCTATCCGACTGGGCATCAGAGCGCTTTCCAATAGAGATAATTATGCGCCTTAACTGGGATTGTTGTATATAGTCCGTTGGCTTTTATACAACAATCCATGACTCTTTTTGTCATGGATACGACGCTTCAGAAATCATTCGGCATGAGATGCAAAGAGCTCCGCGCTGGACTCGGGTGCAGTCAGGAGCAGTTCGCCAATTTGATTGAAATGGATCGTTCCTACTACGCGAGCATTGAAGTAGGTCGGCGTAATGTCAGCCTCTCAAATCTCAAGAAGATTGCCGACGGATTTCAAATCAGCATTGCTGAACTCATGAGAGGCGTCAGCTAAATTTATCCGTCTCATAGTTCACAGTGGGTCTCGTTGATTAGTGCCTTAAGAAAATGGAAATCGTCCCAACGAGCTATCGTCAATCGTCCCAATAAATTACCGTCAATCGTCCCAATAAGTAATCGTTATTTGTCCCAACGACGCAGATAGACGCTATAATTTCAAATGAATGATTGGAGGGAAAGCAGATGGATAGGTATATAGGACGTTGTGTTGACTGCTTGGTCGAGCGCGACCTTGGCATTTTTGGTGCAGTGCTCATTCAGGGGCCGAAATGGTGTGGAAAGACAACGACAGCTCAGAGATTTGCCGAGTCATCGTTATCTCTCTCCGACCCATCTGGCGGTTTTGCGGCCCTCCAGCTCGCTCGTCTCGATCCGGCCCAGGCAATTGTCGGACCGACCCCGAGGCTTGTCGACGAATGGCAGGAGGAACCGAAGCTATGGGATGCCGTGCGATTCGAATGCGATGTCAGGGGAGGGGAGCCAGGACAGTTCATTCTCACCGGATCTGCGACGCCGCGAGCCGAGAACCAGCCGATGCACAGCGGTGTGGGTCGAATCGCCCGTTTGCGGATGGATACCATGACGCTTTTCGAGCTCGGTATTTCGTCGGGAGCGGTCTCGCTTGGTGCGCTGCTCGATGGCGATTCCGTTGCGGCATCACTCGGATCCATCGCCGGTATCGCCGGTATCGCGGATTTGCTCTGCCGCGGCGGTTGGCCCCAAGCGGTCGGTAAGACGACTGCCGACGCGATGCGGATAGCCGCCGCCTATATTGACGGTGTTTGCGAGTCTGACGTTTCGAGGGCGGATGGAGTGAAACGCGACCCGGTTAAGGTAAGGGCCTTGCTCTCCTCGCTTGCGCGCAATGAATCGACCCTTGCCGGCATGAAGTCCATCGAAAGGGATTTGGGCGTTGACGTCTCAAAGAATACGATTACCGGTTACATGGGCGCGCTGCGCCGTATCAATATCGTCGACGATGTCCCCGCGTGGCATCCGGCTCTCAGGTCGCCGGTGAAGTTGCGGCAGGGCGCAAAGCGGCACCTTGCTGACCCATCGCTCGCCGTCGCCCTCATCGGCGCGAACCCGGAGTCGTTGTCATCCGATCCGAAGACCCTTGGCTTGCTCTTCGAATCCCTCGTGCTGCACGATCTCAAGGTTTACGCGGCAGCCAGCGATGCGACCGTATCTCACTACCACGACGCTGACGACCTGGAGGTCGACGCGATTGTCCATCGTCGTGACGGCTCGTGGGTTGCCATTGAGGTCAAGCTTGGGAGCCCCCAAGTCCCAGAGGCAGTGGAAAATCTGCTTCGACTCGAGCGAAAGCTGGTCGATCGCGGGGAGAGGCCACCTGCGGCGAAACTCATCGTCATCGGGTTTGGTATGCCGGCTCACGTAACTGGCGAAGGCATCGTTATTGCTCCGGTCGACACGCTCGGAATCTAAAGCTATTTGCATTTCCAGAAATCCTCTAGAAGGTGCCTGGAGGATTTCTGGAAACAACCGGTATTTTGATCTGGGCTAAGAAAGGTTGCGGGTCCAGATTCCGTGCTGCGTGGAGCCGGTGATTTTGTTCAGGAACTCGCGCTGCTCCTCGGTTGCGAGGATGTAGGTAGAGCAGCCACTGAGCATCTGGTCGACGTCTGTGATTCCGGACGCCTCCCATCCCAAGATGCTGACGGCCTTGAGCGTCAGGCAGTTGAGGAACATGTAGGACGTGTTCTCGACGTTCGAGGTGTCAAGACGGTCGAGATCAAAAAGCTCCGTGACGCTTGAGCATCCCCTGAACATGCCCTCCAGGGTCGTGCAATCCGATGTATCGAGTTTCGATAGGTCGATTGGGTCAGACCGTCGAACAGGTATCTACCGCTCTCTGGATCCCAGGTATCCAGGACAACGACCTCACGGATTCGATTCCTGTAGGAATACCACGGTTGCTTTCCGAATTCGTCCGTGTGTGTACGGATGAATGCGGGATTCGATACCCCGGCGGCCTGATCGGCAGGCCGCCGGGAACTCTCACTCCTCGATAAAAGCCGGCACTCGGTTAGTCCTGCGCATCTTGAAATCGCCATTTTCGTGGGAGACGTAGAGAATGCCGTCCATCCCGTCTCGCGATGCATACGACAGGTGAACTGAACCGCAATCCGATCCATCATCGTCGAGAAGATCAAACGAATTCGGATCGCTCGTTGCGGCCAAACGACCACTCATACAAGAGCCATCGCCATTACAGATTTGCCACTCCATGTCTTCGCCCGCAAGAATCGCCATAGACGGCCCGGTCGCGCCATCGTTGGCATACATCCCGTCTATGCCAAAACCGTTTTCAGCGCCATCGATGAACGACTGCTCGGACCTATACCTCGCGAATGATGCGCACAGCGCCATTGCAAGACCGATCGCAAGGCCAACAGCCGTTATCTTTGCATAGCTCTTGCCTATCATGTCATTCACCTCCCTCGTATGTATCGAGGTATTCCTGCTTGAGCGTCTGCGAGGACGACTCGATCTTTTCCACGAGCGTGCCGGCCTCGATGAAGTAGAACGAGTTGGTGAGGTCTGCCAGGTCGTCGAGCAGATGGCTTGAGATGAGCACGCTTCGTCCCCGCGCCACCTCGCTGCGCATCGCGTCGCAGGAGGTTTTCCGCTTTCCCGGATCGAGGCCGCTCAGCGGTTCATCGAGGACGAGGTACGGGCAATCGGTCGATATCGCCATGGCAAGCTTTACCTGCTGCTTCATTCCTGTCGAGAGTTTACGGGTCGGCTTGTCGAGATATGGGGAGATTCCGAGGGAGCTGCAGAGCGAGTCGATGTCGGCGGCCGATTTCCACGCCTCCCTAACGAAAGCAAGGTGCTCGATGGCCGATAGCGTGGGGTAGAGATCCGCGCCGCCCGAAGAGCTCAGGTAGACGAGTTCTGCAAATTCGGCTGATCGACGTTGGCAGATTCCGTCTGCCGCCAGGCTTCCCGAGCGGATGCGGGTGGGAAATTGGCCCGACAGCGCTTCAAGAAGGGTGGTTTTCCCCGAGCCGTTGGGAGCAACGAGGCCCGCCGCCGTTCCCGGGCCCAGGAAAAGCGACCCGATTGAAAGTATCGTCGTGCTCCCGTATCCCACGCTCGCGTCCAGAAGCTCGAGCCCATGGTGCTTTTTCGCGGGTCCAGGCTGTTTGGGGGAACGTGTCGCAACGGCGCCGACCGCAAAAAGGACCGCGACGTATGCCAGGGCCACGGCAAGCATCGATGCGCTGCCTGAACCGGAGCCAATGAATTCTGTCGGGAAGCATCCCACGTAGCCCGTTGCCTCGATAGGCGAGAATACGGCCAGCGGCAGGAGATTGAGCGCGGCGTTATGCCCTAGTGCCGAATCGGACAGCAACGGGAATGCCGGGGCCGCGACAAGCAGCGCGGAGGCAAGGGGGCCCGCGAGGACGCGCCTCGTTGCGGTCGATAGGACGGCGGAGCAAACGGATATCAAGGTTCCGCCCGCAAGCAGCGCGAGAAGCAGGGCTGTGAAGACGTCTCCCGCGGTCGTGGTGGCAAGCGCGCCGTCATGGAAGAAGGCGATCGGGTACCCAATTTGCCCGAAGCCGTTTAGGGCCAAGGCGTAAATGCCCCCGGGCGCGAGGCCGGCGAGGAGCATCGCGGCCCCCGCGGCGATTATCGAAAACACGGTCTGGATAAGGCGCCGGAATTTGGGCGCGGGCGCCTTCGCCGCCAGGGTCCCGGGCCTTGTGGCGCCGAGCACGAGTATCGACGAGAGGAGGAAGGGGATGAAGGGAAGGAAAGACGGCGCCGTGGCAATGGCGTAAGGCAGGAAGGAAAGGAACGGCAGGTCGTTTGCGGAGGCCGGGATATCCGTGATGCCGGAGCTGCTCAGGGCACGGCAATACGCGAGGTCTGCGTCATTGGTCTCTCGGTCTCCCACGATGGACCCGGATTGGAAGCCTTCGCCCATGAGCGCGTAGTAGCTCTCGGCAGAATCGAGAAAGGCGGCGTCGGTTTGGGCGGCGAGGGCGGCGTTCGCGTATCTTGCAAGCTCCGCGTCATTTTGCTGCTCTGGAGATAGGTCTGTGCCGCTGGCCTGGGGCGCGCGCGTATTGAATGCGTCGACAAAGCCCTGCATGCCCTGCTTCATAAAGAAGGGGCCGTAGATGGGTGAATTGAACGCAATGGGGACGGAAAAGGCTGCAGCGAGAACGAGCGTACAAATCCATACGGCCTTGTCTCTTAGGATCAGTTTGAGAAGAAGTCGACAGTACATTTAGAAGCACCTACGTTCCTCAAAGAATCGTTAGATTAAAAGTAACAGACCGGATGAAGATACGTGCGACGGGGGCGAGGCGAATGGCTGAGCGGTATCGATACGCGGGTTCAACGGTATCATATTGACCACATAGCTCCTGAATCCGCAGTTGATTAGAAACAGGAGGGCCCACCTGCGGGAACCCAGAGAGACGACGATTCGGGGCTCCTACCCCCGTTGATTAAGTCATCGGCTGCACCGCGCTCCTCGAAGCCGATAATATGCTATCTGGACAAACCGCGCTGAGCTGGTAAAATTTACATATGCGGAAATGCGCTACTTGCGCTATTTGCGCGTGTTTTAACAAAATTAGCACAGGTCAGGGTCATTCTGACCCCGCTGGGGTCAAGGGGTCGCTGATTCGAATCCAGTCGTCCCGACCAGAAGTTTGCAGGTCAGGCACCTAGTGCCTGACCTTTTTTTATCAAGAATCAACGTGGTAAGCAACGAAGAATCAGCGGTTTTCTTGATCGATACTTTCGCTCAACAAAAACTTGTACGCCAGCCTCCAAAAACGACAATTTATGACATGTTTGGAGGCTGATGTACACGAATGCGAAATCCCCCGCCGCCTAAAAGCACCCTCCACATGTCTGGACTCTCTATGGCTTGGCTGGATAGACATCGCCGGAACGGGTATAGTATCGAAAGTTTTGTCGTTTACCAGCGGGGGAGTCCTGTGGGCATCAAAAAGAAGATCAAAAAGGAGCTTATCGGCACTTCCGATTACCCGTCGAATAAGATCTTTACGATCTCCAATTTCATTACCTTTACGCGCCTGGTCCTCACGCTCGTTTTCTTGTACCTGTTTGTGACGGACAACAACCGCGTCGTCGCCATCGTGATCTATGCCATCGCCGCCTCCACCGACTGGATGGACGGACAGATCGCCCGCATGACCAAGACGGTCTCGTGGCTCGGCAAAGTCATGGACCCCATCTGCGACCGCGCGCTCTTGTTTACGGGCGTTCTGGGTCTGGTGGTGCGCGGCGAGTTGCCCATCTGGGTCTGCGTACTCATCATCGGCCGCGACATCTATCTGGGCATCGGCACGCTTATCGTTCGCCATTACCACCCTCGTCCCATCGACGTCGTCTTCCCCGGAAAGATTGCGACAGCGCTGCTCATGACCGGTTTCTCGCTCATGCTGCTCGGTTTCCCCGTTATTGACGGGCTGCATCTTTTACCTTCAACCCTTACGGCCTTCCCGGGTCTCAACGGAAGCTCGGTGCCCCTCGGCATCTTCTTTGTGTACGGCGGCGTGATCTTCTCCATTCTCACGGCTGTCATCTACTCCATTAAGGGCGGAGCGGCCATTAAACAGGCTCTCGCGCATCCCGAGGACGAGGACATCGACTTTCTGAACCCTGAAATCGAAGACTGATTCGTTGGGGTATGATTACGTACGGTTCATTATTTGCGGCACGTCCGCGATAAGTTAGGGGTTGTCATGGACAACATGGTTAACAATATGCCTCAGAATGATAAGACTGCTGACGCTACCTGCGTATTCCGCGTGCCTTCAAGCGACGTCACCGTTCCCGACCTTATGGCCAACGTGCGCATCACCGCCCCCGTTCTGTCCATCGTCAAGGGTCCGCAGACCGGTGCCGCCTTTGAGCTCGAGGACGACGTGACCACCATCGGCCGCGATCCTGCAAACGGCATCTTCCTCAATGACATGACTGTTTCGCGCAGCCACGCGCGCATTATTCGCGAGGGCCTCGGCGCTCGCATCGAGGACTTGGGATCGCTCAATGGCACCTGGGTCGACGGCGCCATCGTCAATGCAGCCCCGCTGCACGACGGTTCTTCCGTCCAGATCGGTACGTTTACGCTCATCTACCACGAGAGCACGCCGGAGCGCATCGAAACCGGTGAGTAGGGCATGGCCGAACGCAACTATCTGAGTATCGGCCAAGTCGTCAACCTACTTCGAGGCGCATACCCCGATCTTTCGAACTCAAAAATTAGATTTCTAGAGGATGAGGGGCTCATTACCCCTCATCGTACGCCTAAGGGATACCGTCAGTACTCTAAGGAGGACGTTGATCGTCTGGAGGTCATCCTGCACTTGCAGAAGACCCGCTACATGCCGCTCACCGTGATTAAGCAGCGCTTGGAAAACGCCACGGACCTGTCAACGCTCGCCTACGAGGTGGGCTTGCTATCCGATGTTCCGCTCAAGACGGAGCCCAAGGAGACTAAGCAAAAGCTGCATCCCATCGAGACCATTCCCGATATGTTGGGCGTCGAGATTTCGTTTATCCGCTCGCTCGCCGAGAACGACCTCATTCGCATCATCAAGAGTCCGCAGAATCGCGAGCTTGTCGATGGCCGCGATTTCCCAATCATCCGCTACTGCTCCGAGCTGTCACGCTTCCATATCGAGCCGCGCAACCTGCGTCAGTACGTGTCTTCCGCTAACCGCGAGTCCTCGATGTTTGAGCAGGTGCTCGTGAGTATGCTCGGAATGGATACTTCCGATGACGAACGCGACGCCAAGCTCGAGCGTGCGTTTAAGAAGCTTCACGACCTGACGGAAGGTGTGCACACTGCGCTGCTCAAGAACCGCGTTTTTGAGTCGCTCAACGCCGTGGTCGAGGACGCCGACATCGATGCACTCGATGAGGAAATCACTCGCTCCGAGTCCACCAAGGCCAAAAACGAAGAGATAGCCACGCCGGCTTCGAACGAGGATTCTCTCGTAAAGCCGCTCAAGGTCGTCGCCCCTTCGCAATCCGGCACCGTCACCGCGGGCAAATAACAGCTGCCGCTTATCCGGCAACCCATTGAAAGGTCATGCAATGTACGACTTCGAATCTCAAATCGTCGACATCCCCGACTATCCCGAGCCCGGAGTCATCTTTAAAGACATCACGCCGCTCTTTGGCAATCCCGAGGCGCTCAAAGCCATGACCGATGCCCTCGCCGAGCACTTTGCCGGCATGGGAATCACCAAGGTCGTGGGTCCCGAGGCTCGCGGCTTTATGGTTGGCGTACCGGTGGCTGTAGCCCTTGGCGCCGGCTTTGTTCCCGCACGTAAACCGGGCAAGCTGCCGCGTGACACCGTGAGCCAGAGCTACGAGCTCGAGTACGGCACCGATTCAATTGAGATCCATGCCGACGCTATCAGCTCTAAAGATACCGTGTTGATTCTGGACGACTTGGTCGCGACGGGCGGAACCGTCGAGGCAACAGGTAAACTGGTGCGAGATATGGGCGCAAAGCTTGTCGGTTACGGTTGTATCCTTGAGCTTGCGTTTCTCAACCCGCGCGAGAAGCTCAAGCCGTCTGATGACGATATGGAGCTCTTTAGCCTGGTGACGGTGGACTAGCCGTTACCCTTAGTTACTGGAAAGGAAGCTACATGCGCACAGCAAACACGCACAAAAACATGGCACGCTGCGCTGCTACGGCAACCCTCGCTTGTGTTTTGGGCTTGGGCCTCGCGGCTCCTGCCTACGCCGATACCGCATCCGACCTTGCCGCTGCTCGTACGAAGCTCGAGCAGATCGGTACCCAAACCCAGCAGATTTACGATGAGCTCGCCACGCAGACGCAGGCGCTCGACCAGACTGCTGGCGAGATCACGCAAAAGCAGCAGGAGATCGCCGATGGTCAGGCCAAGCTCTCGACCTATGTCGCCGGCGAGTACAAAACCGGCGGTCTGAGCCTGCTTCAGGTTCTGACGGGCGTCGATGACCTGAGCGATATGCTCAACCGTCTGTTCTACTACGGCAAAGTTTCCGATAAACAGGCTCAGACCATTCAAGAGGTCAAGGAGCTTAAGCAGCAGCTCACCGATAAGCAGGCCGAGCAGGAGAAGAACGTCGCCACCACGCAAAAGAAGGTAGACGAGCTTAATGCCCAGCAGGCTGAAGCCCAGAACGTCGTAAACTCTCTGGATTCTCAGCTGCAGGCTGAGCTTGCCGCCGAGGCCGAGGCCAACGCCGCGCTGCAGGCCGGCATCAACGCCAGCACTGCCGAGAAGGCCACGGTGAGCAACGAGACTGCCGGTACGACCGAGAACACCAACAACGGTGGTCAGACCAACAATAACAACAACCAGGGCGGCAACACTCCGGCTCCTACGCCGACACCTGCTCCGACGCCGCAGCCCTCCACGCCTGCTCCGGCTCCGACGCCTTCTGCTCCGAGCCAGTCCGTCGATGGCGGTTCTGTTGTCTCGCGTGCATACAGCAAGCTTGGTTGCGCTTATTCTTGGGGCGGAATTGGCCCGAACAGCTTCGACTGCTCTGGTTTTGTTAGTTATTGCCTCACTGGTCGCTATTGCCGTCTGGGCACCACGGGCACCTTTATGGGCTGGACGCGTGTGTCCGATCCGCAGCCCGGTGACGTTGTGGTCAACTCGTACCACACCGGCATTTACATCGGTGGTGGTCAGATGATTCATGCTTCCGACTACAACACGGGTGTTATCATCAGCTCCGTTGCCGCCGGCATGAACAATAACTATATCTTCGTGCGTTACTAAGTCATCTTACACAGCGTGTGAATGTGGACCTCGTGGCTTTAAGTCGCGAGGTCCATTCGTATTTCTCTAATCTTGTACGGCTATCTAGTATTCAAAACTAGATAGCCGTACATTCAGTTTGCAAGATGGCTATAATTGTTGAGGAACAATTAGAAAGGACCCTCTATGAGCTGGGCACTTACCTCCGATTCAAGCTGTAACCTCCGCGATTGGCAACCGACCGCGCCCCATACCACCTTTGCATTTGCGCCCCTCAAAATTCGAGTGGGGGAGCGTGAATTCGTCGATGACCTTTCGCTCGATGTACATGAGCTCAACTGCGCTGTTCAGGCGGAGACGAACGCCTCTTCGAGCGCTTGTCCCAGCGTAGGGGAGTGGGCCGAACTCTTCAAATTGGCAGACAAGACCATCTGCATGCCGATCTCTGAGGGCGTGTCGGGCAGCTACAACGCGGCAGCCACGGCTCGCGATATGGTTCTTGCCGAGGAGCCCGACCGGCAGATTCATCTAGTCAATTCACGCGCAGCTGGCGGCAAAATGGACCTCATTTTCTTGCTGTTCGACCGCTATCTTGCAAGCAATCCGGATGTCTCATTCGAGGACGCTTGCGCATACTTCGATAGCCTTGAGCAGAACAGCAAAATCCTCTTCAGCTTGTGCAATTACGAAAACCTCGCCAAAGCCGGACGTATCCCTAAGGCAGCCGGCGTCATTGCCAACAAGCTCAATATCCGCATTTTGGGCACGGCGAGTGAGGCCGGTAAAATCGAACTCGTCGGGCACACACGTGGCGAAAAGAAGATGCTCAACAAGATCATCGACACCATGGAAGCCGAGGGTTTTACGGGCGGCGAGGTCATCATCGATCACGTTGAGAACGAAGCTGGAGCACAGGCGCTTACTGACCGCATAGTCGAGCATTGGCCCGGCTCCAAGACCATCATCATGCCCTGCAACGGCCTGGATTCCTATTACGCCGAGATGCACGGCCTCATCATCGGCTACGGCATGGGCGTAGCTTCGGGCAAATAAAGTCCAACCAAGCAAAATACGGGCGGGACAAAGCGACAGATGGCTCTTTGTCCCGCCCGTTTTATACTTCGGCTAGCTATTAAACCCGTTGAACTTGAGATAGCTCATCAAGTAAGCCTTCGAAACAAAGGATGAAACCGCGCTGCGCACAAGCAGCGACTCACGCGTTACCTGATGCGCCGTATCGGGAACCGGCGTCTGCTCGACGGAAAACGCCGAACGAATCGATGCCTCGAGCTGATCGACCACATAATCAAAGGCCGTCGGGGCATCGTAGCTCAAACGCTGAATGTTAAAGAGCGCCTGCACCGCAGCAATAGGTAGCACCTGCTTAAAGATGCAGATAGCGATCAGGCGGGCAATCTGCTCGCGGCCATATTGCTTTTTGACCGGAGCAGGCACCAGGCCAACCTTTACGTAGTTATTGATCATCGATGGCGTAATGATAGGCTGCTCAACGCAAAGGGACAGCGGCTCCATCCACAGCGCAACATACTCAATGACTTGGTCGCGGTAGAGCGTCACATTGGGCAACTGGTCATAACGCGGCAGACTCAACGTATTGAGTTTGCGTACGATATCGGACTGAATAAATGCATCGGGCAGCACAGTGGGCTGAATATCCTCAGGCTTAATGCTGACCGACGAATCAGACATCGGAATAACGTGTTTAACGTGATTCATAAAGGTCCTCCGTTCATTTTCCATATTGTATTCTACGTTATCTAGTTTTGAATACCACATAGCCGGCAAAATAATTGGCGGGACGGCGCACTGATGCATCGTCCCGCCATTTTGTTAATTAATAACAACCTTACATAAGATATATTATCGTACTTATCCACGAAGAAATGCGTATGCGCTGGTTGCCGCTATGGCTCCATCAGAAACGGCGGTCACAACTTGGCGTAAACGCTTGGAACGGATATCGCCAGCGGCAAATAGACCTGGCGTGCGGGTCGCCATGGATTCATCAGTCAAAATGCCGCCATCAGGTGCCAGATCGACTAGATGCTCAACAAGCTCGGTATGGGGTTGCGTTCCGGTAAAGACAAAGATGCCAAACGAGCCGGGCTCAAATGACTCGGTATGAGTCTCACCGGATGCATTGTCCTTAAAGGTGATCGTTGTTGGCATGGTTTCGCCCGAGAGCTCCGTAATACTAGTTTGGTACCTAACTGTAATATTGTCCTTTGCGAGTACTTTCTGAACAACACCATCAGGTGCACGGAACTGATCGCGACGCAGTACGATGGTCACGCTGCTGGCAATGTCAGACAGGAACAGTGCCTCCTCACATGCCGAATTGCCGCCGCCGATGACAAAGACCTGCTTGCCGCGAAAGAACATGCCGTCGCACGTCGCGCAATACGAAACGCCACGACCTCGATAGGTATCCTCGCCAGCGAAACCTGCCGGTCGAGGCGTTGCACCCATACAAGCGATAACGCTCGAGGCCAGCGTATCGCCCATATCGTGATGCACCGTAAACAGCGCTGCATCGGCATCGTAGTCGACGCCTGTCACCATACTCCATTCAACCTGAGCCCCCAAGCCTTCAGCATGTTGTTGGAACCGCTCGCCAAGTTCAGCACCGCTCAGCAGCGGAATGCCAGGATAATTCTCAACCTCGTTGGTCGTGGCGATCTGTCCGCCCGACATGCCCTGCTCAAAGACGGTCGTCGTTAGGTTAGCGCGCGCCGCATAAATGGCGCCAGCATAGCCCGCGGGGCCGCCGCCGATAATCGCAACATCGATTGACTGATCGGTAGTCATGAAGAGTCCTCTCGTCGAAACGTTGTCGTTCTTTGCGCTCATACCCAAATTTACGTGAACATGACACTCATGCACTACAATGATAAATCGCGTAACAAAGCTGAAGGGGAGTTATCGATGGATCAAACGCAGACGGGCAATAGCGCTCCCCTGCCCATGCAAGCCACTCCCCAACCGGAGCAAATGACCGTTTCACCTGCACAAAAATCCCTGGTAACCATTGTGCACGCATCGGTTGGATCGGGCCATAAAGCCGCCGCAAACGCGATTGCACAAGCATTTGACCTTATCCGCGGCACCAAGGGAATCCCTGAGGATGTTGAGATCGAAGTCCTGGATATCCTCGATTTTGGATGTATTAAATTCGACGGCAATAAGACCGCGGCTTCTTTTACGGGAGCCACGCGTCCCATATATGACCTAACCTGGCGATATACGTTTACGGGACATCTGCTCTGGGGCGGAGGCACAGCATGGTCACGAATTATGTTCCCCGCCTTCAACGAATATGTCCGCACCCGCAGGCCCATGGCCGTGGTTGCAACACACATTACGGCAGCCAACGTCGCTGTGGGCGCCCGCGTCATCACGGGTATCGATTACCCGGTCATCTG
Source organism: uncultured Collinsella sp. (assembly GCA_905211535.1). Classification (GTDB taxonomy): domain Bacteria; phylum Actinomycetota; class Coriobacteriia; order Coriobacteriales; family Coriobacteriaceae; genus Collinsella. The sequence continues at coordinate 12,802 of CAJMAZ010000018.1, forward strand.
CGTGCCAACAGACTATGAAGTCGAAGGCTTTTGGCCCCACAAGGACACCGACCTGTTCTGCGTGGCCAACGAGTTTATGGCCGAAACGCTGCGTCCGCGCAAGGTGTCCGAGGCAAAGATTCGCATTACAGGCATCCCTATTCGCGCCGGGTTTGATACGGACTACAATCGCGAGGAAGAACTCGAGAAGTTCAATCTCCCCACCGACAAGACCATTGTGCTGGTGATGGCCGGCGCCAGTTTGCCTCAACCGTACGTTCGCTTTCGCGCGGAGATGGACCGCACTCTCCCCTTCCTGCGCAGTTTCGAGGACATGCACTTTGTCTTTTTGCCGGGCAAGGATGCCGAATATGCCACCCGTCTCAAAACGCTTTTCGATGCCATGAAGCTCGAAAACGTCACGGTTCTGGACTACGTGGACGACATGGCGGCCCTCATGCACGGCTGCGACCTGGCAATCCTCAAATCGGGCGGACTCACCGTCACCGAGTGCCTGTGCGCGCATCTGCCGATGATCCTGCTGGGCAAATCATACGGCCAGGAAAAGGCCAACACCACGATGCTCACCGGCATGGGCGCCAGCATGCATGTCACCACCGCACGAGAACTCATCGTAACCCTACGTCACTTGCACGACCATCCCGAATCACTCAAAGCCCTACTCATCAACGGCGAAGTACTACGCCGCCCCCACGCAGCCGAAGACATAGCCATCGCAACCATGGAGCTCGTAGGCAAACCCCAAAAGCGCAAACGAGCCTTCTGCCGCTTCTACTGGGGCGATAAACCCTCGCATATTCGCTAGGGTCTTAATGTCCGCTAGCCTGCGGGAGGCCCTATATATCATCCCGTGCTCAAACATTCTCGCTTCGCTGCGAAACTGCGCGCGGGACGATATATAGGGCCTCCCCCAGGCTAGCTGCGTTAACGTACTAGCAGCTATACCAGATTCCCCACCAGTAAAATCTGCAAAGGGGAACCAGAAAATAAAAATACAGTAAGTCGATGCGACAAAGGAGGCGTCCCTTTATCGCATCGACTTACTAGAAAAGTAAATATTGTTTCAAGCGAGTAGCCGCCCGCCCGCCTCTCACACATATCGTTCCACGCGCAGTTTCGCAGCGAGCGAAGCACAGCGAGAATGTTTGAGCATGGAATGATATGTGTGAGAGGCGGGCGGGAGGGATACGAGCGCCCCTAGGCGACGCCGGAGGAGCCGAAGCCTCCGTTGCCTCGGTCGGTTTCGTCTAGTTCTTCTACCTCTACGAGGTTGACCGTAGGGACTTCTTGGATGACGAGTTGGGCTATGCGGTCGCCTTTGTTGATATGGATGTCGTTGGTGGAATCAAGGTTGATGAGGATAACCTTGAGTTCCCCTCGGTAGTGGGCGTCGATGAGGCCAGGCGTATTGACTATAGACAGGCCCTGTTTGATGGCGAGACCGCTACGGGGCTGGACGAAGCCGGCGTAGCCATCGGGCAGGGCGATGGCCAGCCCAGTGGAGACCAGACGGCGTTCAAAGGGCTTCAGGACGCAGTCCTCGTTGGAGCGCAGATCAAAGCCGGCATCGGTGGGATGGGCGTATTTGGGAAGCTCGACGGTGGGGTCGAGACGCTTTATGTTGACGGTAATGTTGGACATGAAATCACCTTAGCTTGTCGAGCTCTTGCAGAAACTCATCGACGTCTTTGAAATCGCGGTAGACCGAGGCAAAGCGGATGTACGCCACCTTGTCGATCTTGGCCAAGCGCTTGAGCACCATGTCACCCAACTCATGGGACGTGACGGCCGTCAGCGTGCGAGAGCGCAGCTCGACCTCAATGTCGTCGATAATCTCATTGAGCTTCTTAGTGTCGATATCGCGCTTGATGGTGGCGCGCATCAAGCCGACGAGCAGCTTATTGCGATCGAACCGCTGCTTGGTTCCGTCCGACTTAATGACCTCAATTGGGTCTTCGCATCGCTCGAACGTTGTAAAGCGGTAGTTACACGAGCAACATTCACGACGGCGCTTAATGGTGTTATTTGACTCCTGCATACGGGAATCAACGACGCGGGTATGTGCCTTGCCGCATTTGGGACAGCGCATGGTACCTCCTCTTAAACGATAACAAGGGTACCATGCGCAGCGCGATAATGATTACGAACGAGCAGGAACCTTAAGATGCGCACCGGCGGCGAGCGAACCATGCTCCAGATGATTGACGTTACGGATCATGTCGGAAGTCTCTTGCGTGGAAAGGCCTTCGATTGGATATTCCTCGGCAAGAGACCAAAGAGAATCGCCAGGCCGAACGCGAATGGTCTCGTAGGTAACGTTGGAAACGGACTCGGCATACGCGGCGTGACGAGCGCTAAAGACCGACATAGCGAGGACAAAGAAGAGCGTAAGCGCAGCGGCAACGGCGACAATCGTCGGAACCTTCAGGGCAACGCGAGCCGGCGCGACTACAGCCTGCTGATTGCGAGCAGGCTTTACGGTCAAAGGCTGAAAACCGGAGCGGCCACCCCGAACAACCGTAAAAGTGGGTTCTGCAGGCGTCTCGAGCTTAAGGGCGAGATTTCCCTGGACCATATTCGTTGCGTTCATCATGTTCTCCTCTCGCGTGTTTTGCTGAGAACAGTTTTATCAAGCCGCACGGACAAAAATGTCTAGCGCGAGAACGAATGTTCGGTTATTATTATCTTCGAACAGTTGTTCCTGTCAAGCAAAATTCGAACATTTGTTTGACATGGGTAGAGAGGATGCCCTGATGGCTCGCAAAATTACCAAGCGTCAGCAGCAAATTTACGACTTCATCAAGGAATATCAGCAGGAGAAGGGTTATCCGCCCAGCGTGCGCGAGATGGCTTCTGCCGTGGGCCTTTCCTCCCCCAGCACCGTGCACGCCCATCTATCTGCCCTGGAGGCGCGCGGGCTACTCAAGCGCGATGCCACCAAACCGCGCGCCCTGGAACTCTTTAACGAGGACGGTTCCTCTGTCTCAATTTCTAAATCTGACGAGCCCACCGCACCTCGCGGAACGGTCTCGCTACCGCTCGTTGGTCGCGTCGCGGCTGGGATTCCCATTCTGGCCGAGCAGAATATCGAAGACACTTTTACTATCCCGACCGAAATCGCCACTGATCAGGGTTCCTTTATCCTTGAGGTGCATGGGAGCTCAATGATCAATGTCGGCATCTTCAATGGCGATTACATCATCGTCCGTGAACAAAAGAGTGCCATGAACGGCGAAATTGTCGTGGCCATGATTGATGGTTCAGCGACCGTCAAGACGTTCTACAAGGAGCAGGGACGCGTACGCCTGCAGCCCGAGAATGACACCATGGAGCCTATCTATGCAACAAATCCCGTTATTTTGGGCAAAGTCGTCGGCTTGATGCGCCGGTTCTCGTAATGCAAAAACGCATCACCATCTTTGATACCGTCCGCGGGTTTACGATGATTTCAATGGCAGGTTTTCACGCTTGCTACGATCTCGCCTACCTGTACGACTGGGATATGCCATGGTTTACCCAGACTGTCTTTCAAGACATCTGGCGCGCCAGCATCAGCTGGGTATTTTTGTTTATCGCGGGTTGGATGTGCACGCTCTCACGCAACAATGTTAAACGAGCGGCCAAGTACGCTGCCGCAGCTTTGGTCGTCTGGATCGCAACAACGCTCGTATCGGTCGACGATTCAGTGAACTTTGGCATCATTTATTGCATGGCGGCGTGCACGGCGGTGGTTGCACTCACCCGTCCGCTACTCCAAAAATTACCGGGCTCGTGGGGCATCGCGGCGTGCCTTGTTCTTTTTGCCCTAACCTGGGGCATTCCAAAAGCGGTCTACCCACTCCCCTACCTGGCATGGCTAGGATTTCCGGGCCCGAGTTTTGTTTCGGGAGACTACTATCCGCTCATTCCGTTTGTCTTTATGTACCTTACCGGCTATTTTGCTGCCCAGGTAGCACAAGCATCAAGCCTCGAAGCGCCAGAATGGACCTACGCCAATCCCATCCCGGCGCTCACCAGCCTTGGACGCCATGCACTCCCCTTTTATCTGCTGCATCAGCCCATCATTCTGGGCATTTTGGAGCTCATCTACTCGGTACGATAACGCTCAAGCCGCGGTGCAATACGAGCCGGCAGTTTCGCCACAATGCGAACGCCGTCCTCGAGATATTCCTCATGCAGAAGGGTTCCCTGCTCATGCACCAGCGTGATGAGAGCGCCCTCGCGATACGGGATATCAGCGGAGAGCAACACATCGGTGGCAGCTGCCTCGCGAGCAATGAGATCGACGAGATCGTCGAGTCCCTCGCCCGTTTGGGCCGAGAACAGAACGGCTTCCGGATAGCGACGACGGAAACTTAATCGATCAACGCTATTGAGAAGATCGATTTTATTGAATACGGTCAGCGTTAGGCGCTCTCCGGCGCCGATCTCATCAAGCACGCGGTCGACAGCCTCCAGCTGCCGCTCATAGTCCTCGTCAGACGCATCTACGACTTTGAGAATTAGATCGGCACCCAACACCTCGGACAGCGTCGATTTAAAGGCATCGACCAGACCATGCGGCAGCTTTTGAATAAAGCCAACGGTATCGGTAATCGTCATGCCGCGACCGCCGGGCAGGCGATACGAACGCGTCGTCGGGTCGAGCGTAGCAAACAGCTTGTCCTGCGAAAGTACCGTAGAGCCGGTCAGGCGATTGAGCAACGTCGATTTACCGGCATTGGTATAACCGGCTAACGCGACGCGAAACGCCGGTGACTCAATGCGGCTCTTGGACTGGACATCGCGACGCTGCTCAACCTGCTTGAGCTCACGACGAAGCGCGGCAATCTTATTGCGAATCAAGCGACGGTCAACCTCGAGCTGGCTTTCACCCTGGCCAAAGCGCGAACCGATGCCGCCGCGCGTCTGCTCCTTGGCAAGATGGCTCCACATGCCACGCAGACGAGGCAAAAGATATTGAAGCTGCGCCAGCTGTACCTGTAGGCGTCCCTCACGCGTCTGAGCATGCAGGCCAAAGATATCCAAGATCAGTGCTGTACGATCGATAATCTTTACCGGCTCGCCCACGGCTTTCTCCAAATAGGATTGCTGCGAGGGCGTCAGGTCGTCGTCAAAGATAACGACATCGGCATCCATGCGATGCACCAGGCCGCACAGCTCTTCAACCTTACCGGAACCGATAAACGATTTTGGATACGGCTTAACCAGACGCTGTGACAAACGCGCCACGCACTGGGCGCCAGCGGTATGGGCCAGGCGCTCAAGCTCGTCAAGCGAACGATCGAGCGGCCAGGCGTTATCGCGCCACTCAACTCCGACAAGAACGGCACGTTCGGGCTCAGGCGCCGTGGGAACGAGGGGAAACCGAGCCATTAGGCCGCCTCGATACGGTGAAGGATATCCTCAACGACCCCATCGATCGTAAACTCGTCCATATCGAACCACACGATGCGGTCATCGCGTTTAAACCACGAAAGCTGACGCTTGGCATAGCGACGCGAACGCATCTTGATGAGTTCGCGAGCCTCATCCATGCTTATCACGCCATTGAAAGCATCGACGATCTCTTTATAGCCAATTGCCTGCATCGACGTTAGGGCATCTCCCAGCCCCTGGTCCATAAGACCGCGGACCTCATCAACAAGACCCTGTTCAAACATCAGATCGACGCGCAGGTTAATGCGCTCGTAGAGCACCTCGCGATTACGCGTCAGACCAAACCATAGAGCATGATAATGCTCGCGCGGAACACTAAACTGACTTTTTTGCTGTGCATAGGAGATACCATCATCATGCATCTCGAGCGCACGAATCACACGGCGCACGTTATGGGGATGAATAACAGCAGCCGATTCTGGGTCGCGCTCGGCAAGCAGGGCATGCAGTTCTTCCTCGCCAATACGCTCGGCAAGCTCCTGATAGCCCGCACGGCGATCGTCCTCAAGTTCACCCGAGGGAAAGTCCATCTCATCAAGAGCAGCCTTGAGATACAGCCCCGTACCTCCGCAAAAAACCGGCAGGCGACCCGAACCAAGGAGACGTTCAACATGCGCGCGAGCGTCAGCCTGATAAAGCGCAGCAGAATATGGCACACCCGGCTCTACAATGTCGACGAGACGCAGCGGCGCCGTACACTCATTGGGCGCCATCTTTGCGGTACCGATGTCCATGCCGCGATAGATTTGCATCGCATCGCACGACAGCACTTCGGACGAAAGACGAGCGGCCAAACGGTCGGCAACATCACTCTTACCAACCGCCGTCGGACCGACGATCGCAACGGCGGAAAGACCTGCCCCGGAAGAAACCATTAGCGCGGCTCGCCCACAACGGAGCCGGACAAATACCAGGTCTTGGCAACGTCAACGTCAACATCAACGATCTTGCCAACAAGCTGATCGATGCTGTAACCCTCGGGGATAGGCGCATGCACGGTCTGATTCTTGGGACTCTTGCCCAGCAGGACCGCATCGTTCTTCTTGCTCGTGCCCTCAATGAGCGCCGGCACCACAGTATGAAGCTCACCCTGGTTATACTCATGTGCCGTGGTCTCGATAACCTTAACCAGGCGGTTGAAACGCTCGAGAATAACCTCATGCGGCGTAGGATCGTCAATCTCGGCGGCCGGGGTACCGGCGCGCTTGGAATAGATGAAAGTATAGGCCTGAGCATAGCGGACCGTCTCGGCAAGTGAGAGCGTCTGCTCAAAGTCCTCTTCAGTCTCGCCCGGGAAGCCAACGATAATGTCGGTCGAGAGCGCGATATCGGGCATGCGGTTGCGAATGCGATCGACAAGGCCCAGATAGTCCTCGCGTGTATAACGGCGATTCATCTCTTTGAGGATGCGCGTGGAGCCCGACTGAACGGCCAAGTGAAGCTGCGGCATGACGGCGGGCGTCTCGGCCATAGCGTCGATGGTCTCGGGCAGCAGATCCTTAGGATGAGAAGAGGTAAAGAAAATGCGCTCGACGCCCGTATCGCCCACCGCGCGCAGCAAATCGGCAAAACGCGGCTTACCAAACAAATCGCGGCCATATGAGTTAACGTTTTGGCCCAGCAGCGTAATCTCACGCACGCCCTGGCGCACCAAACCGGTCACCTCGTCGACAATCTCCTCGAAGGGGCGGCTCTTTTCGCGACCGCGCACGTACGGCACGATGCAGTAGGTGCAGAAGTTATTGCAGCCCGTCATGATGGGCACCCAGGCGTGATACTGCGTCTCACGGTGCCACGGCATACTCATGGCATCCGTATCCTCATGCTCATTGGTGCGGATATGACGCTTGCCGTCCAGGAACGCCTCAGCAATGAGCTCGGCCACATGTGCGATGGAATGCGTGCCAAAGATGACATTGACGTTATCGACGTTGGTGAGCAGACCCTCGCCATCGCGCTGCGCGATGCAACCACCAACGGCAACCACGCGCTTGCCCGAAGGCGAAGGCGGCAGGCTTTTACAGGAATTGCACTGACCATACAGGCGCGTATCGGCAGCCTCGCGCACACAGCACGTCATGAACACAACGATATCGGCATGCTCGGGATCGAGCGCCATGAGGCAGCCATACGAATCAAGCAGACCGCTCACACGCTCGGAGTCGTGCTGATTCATCTGACAGCCAAAGGTGCGGATAAAGTAGGTTTTACCGGCAATAATATCGCGTACGGAACGCTGGTCCATGTGCATAAGTCCTAACGATGGGGAGCGAAACGAGGCAAGCAGAAGCTATGCCACAGGCTTAACGTCATCCATGACGACGTTATCCATAGCAGCTCGATTGATCTGGTGAACGTAGATAGAAAGGCGGATGGCCGTGCGCGACTCCCCATTAATGAGGATGTCGGAGAACACGGGCGCGCAGGAAATATCAAAACCGGTTGGAATCAAAAAACCGCGCGCGATAGCCACGGCCTTAATGGCCTGGTTGACAGCACCGGCGCCGACACACTGGATGTTGACGGGTACACCATCCTTGACCATGCCGGCGATGGCGCCGGCAACGGACGCGGGCGATGATTTGCTTGATACCTTCAGGCAATCCATGAAGAAACTCCTGCGTTTAAAAGTACGTTTTAACTGCAATAACTGTATCGTACCGAGTGGGCTCGGTAAAGGCACTATTCCTCTTTGGCAAGATCAAATGTCACGGTGATTCGATCACGCGAAACGCGAATCTTTGGGTCGCCGCAAAGGTTGAGATAGTACCGGGCGGCAAGATCATTAAAGTCGCGCTCCACAGCACGCGAAAACTGTGCCATGTCATCCTTGGCAATACGTAGCCCGCGACGATCCTTCGCGAGATCGACAGGAGCCGGCGCATGCGAGGATGAGTCACGCTCGCGCAGCAGACGCGCGGTCACACCGCGAACGGGCTTAATCTGCCCTGCCAAAATGCGATGTGCCGTGCGCTCGGACATCTCAAGACCCAAACCCGAGCAAATACGGATAAAGTCCTCGGCATCGGAGGCAAGGCCTAAACGGTCGACAACCGGAAGCTCGCTCTCGTCGTCAATAAACAGGAGATGAGACGTATCGAGCCGACTTGACGCCTGAGCATAAAGAGTCGCGGCAATCTCAGACGGAGAACCAAGATAGACATCGCAACCACGCAGCTCCTCGAGCGCAAACTCACAGGCAGCGCGAATAATATTATGCGGACCGCGAGCACAGACATAACGTCCGTCCTCATCCTTGACGGCCTGGGGCCAGCTGGACTGATCGGCACGCTCACTAAGGCGGTCGGCTGCAACGCTCACCTTAAAGGCTGAGCCAAGATCGACGCCGGACGTGACCACACGGGCCTCGTCGGTGTTCTGCTTGATCGAAAACAATGCCATGCCACGACCGTGAACGCCCCAACGGTCCATCTTCATGCTCTCGAGCTTTGAGGTAACGCGAGCATCGAAGATTCGCTCTTGCATATCCTGCGGAACACCCGAGCCGTTATCCAGAAAGACAAGCGTGCGGACGCCATCTTCCTTGGTCGTGGCGAGATAGACCTTGTCGGCGCCGGCATCGCGAGCATTACGGAGCATTTCGATGACGATATCCTCGACATGCTGAATGTCGTGCTTTGCCTGGCGCCGCTCGGCCTCCGAAACGCGGAGGCGGACATACCCCTCGCCAAGGTTCTCCTCGACGCGAAGGTTGCCCTCCCCCGACATCGACGCGATAAATGAGATGAGCTCGTTCGCGTCGCTCATGTTATTTAGCGATATCGACAGCGCGGCTCTCGCGAATCACGACGACGCGCACCTGACCGGGATACTCCATCTCTTCCTCGATCTGATGGGCGATATCGTGAGCCAGGACCGTGGACTGGGCATCGGAAATCTTGTCCGGCTGAACCATGACGTGGACCTCGCGACCAGCCTGCATGGCATAGGTACGCTCGACGCCGTCATGGGAGTTGGCGATCTCCTCGAGCTTCTCAAGGCGCTTGATGTAGTTCTCGGCAGACTCGCGACGGGCACCGGGGCGAGAAGCGGAGACGGCATCGGCAGCCTGTACCAGGACGTCGAGCACCGTGTTGGGGTCGACATCGGCATGGTGAGCCTCGATAGCGTGGACGATAACAGGCTTCTCGCCATAACGACGGGCAAGCTCGGCGCCGATGACGGCATGCGGGCCCTCAACGTCGTGGTCAATTGCCTTGCCCAGGTCGTGAAGCAGGCCGGCGCGCTTGGCGGTCACAACGTCCAGGCCAAGCTCGGAAGCCATCACGCCGCACAGATCAGAGACCTCGAGGGAGTGCTGAAGCACGTTCTGACCAAACGAAGTACGGTAGCGCAGGGCACCAAGGGTCTTGACGATCTCGGGGTGCAGGTCGTGAATGCCGGTATCGAAGGCAGCCTGCTCGCCAGCCTCGCGCACGCGCTGCTGAACCAGGTCGGCAGCCTTGTGATACATCTCCTCGATGCGGGCGGGGTGAATGCGGCCGTCGGCGATGAGGTTCTCGAGGGCGACACGGGCGGTCTCACGACGGACCGGGTCGAAGCTCGAAAGAACGACGGTCTCGGGCGTGTCGTCGATCACGAGGTTGACGCCCGAAACCTGCTCGAAGGTGCGGATGTTGCGACCCTCGCGACCGATGATACGCCCCTTGAGGTCATCAGAGGGAATGTGCACGGAGGTAACGGTGACCTCGGCAGTGTGGTCGGCAGCGCAGCGCTGAATCGCCAGGGACAGAATCTCCTGGGCGGTCTTGTGGCACTCGGCGCGAACCTGCTGCTCGGACTCGCGAATGATCGTGGCGGCCTCGTGGGTGACCTCGCCACGAACCTTATCGAGGAGTTCCTTGTGGGCGTCCTCGCGGGTAAGGTCGGCAATACGCTCGAGCTCGGAGGTCTGCTTTGCGCAGAGCTCCTCGAGCTCACGGGAGCGCTTCTCGACCTGACCGGCCTGGCTGGACAGCTGATGCTCGCGCTTGTCGAGAGCGTCGTTGCGGCGATCGAGGGATTCCTCGCGCTGCATCACGCGGTTCTCGAGCGTACGAATCTCACTCTTACGCTGCTTGTCCTCGGCCTCGGCGGCCTGCTTGTTCTTGATGATCTCCTCTTTAGCCTCGAGCAGAGCCTCTTTTTTGAGGGTCTCGGCCTGACGCTTAGCATCACCGATCAGGGACTCAGCCTGTGCGTGTGCCGACTGGATCTTTTCGTCGGCCTCGTGAAGACTACCCTGCTTGGCGGTGCGCATGTAGGCAATGGCGGCGATAGCACCCAAAACGATGCCAACGAGCGCTGCGATGATAGGCATGCTCACTCCTTTTTATGGATTCGTTACACAACAAAGCGAACCGTCCTTACGAACGGCTCGCGACATTTGAGTAATATGGGCGCAGCTTATGCGGGTCGGATACAGATAAACATATAAACAAACTCATCACAGATGAGCACATATCACAAAGCAAATGACAGTGTTTATCGTACGTTGAACCACAACAACTGTCAAATAAATGGCCCCAGTACGGCGGTTAAAACGCGGTGAACGGCAGGGCCACAAAACGCATACGCCTAAACCGAACATTCCTCGCGTTCAAAATCGAGACGTGCCTTAACGGCATCGGCGGCGATGTGATACGAGAAGCCCTTGCCCATCAAAAACCGAACCAGTTTTTCGAATCCGCGTGTCTCTGGAACACGCCGCCTGGCGAGCAGAGCTGACGCACGCGCCAAATCGTCTTCGACGGCAAAATAATCCTCGGGATAACCGGGAATGTCATCGAGCACGACATGACGGCGCTTGAGCTCGGTCTCGATTTTGCGCTGTCCCCAACCGCGCCGCTTGCGCTCCTCGATAAAGTACGAGCAAAAGCGGCTCTCGTCTAAAAAGCGATACTCGGTGGCGCGCTCGACGGCGAAATCGATCGCGGGCTGGCGAAAGCCGTAGCGAGCCAGCTTGTCACGGACCTCACCCGTCGCATGGTCGCGGCGCGATAACATCTCGGTCACCATGGTAAGTGCACATTTACGCTCGATGAGCTGCACCGCCTCACGAAAGTTGTCCCAATCACAGGGAAGATCGGGGCGGTTTTTGACATACAGCCGCGCGACCCGCACGGGAATCCAAATGGACCGCTCAAAACCGCCCTCAAGCTCACAATCGATATGTGCGCAAGGCTTTTTGGACGCATACCCGCTCGAGAACGAGGAGGCCGCCTTCTTATCGGGAAAGACGACCGTGGCCTCGGTCACCGTATACGACATGAGCGTAACCGCTACTCGTCGTCATCATCGAGCATGGCGGAACCATCGATGGCGTAAAGCTCGTCAAACTCCTCAGGCGCAGGCTGATCGGTCAGCTCGACCTCGGACGGAGCATCGTCATCAAACTCAAGTCCACAGGCAAGGCGGACCTTATGCTCAATCTCGTCGGCGCAATCGGGGTGTTCGCGCAGGAACGCCTTGGCGGCCTCGCGACCGTTGCCGAGCTTGTCCTCGCCATAGGCAAACCAGGAGCCCATCTTCTTGCAGATGCCGCACTCGACAGCCATGTCCAGAATCGAGCCCTCCTTAGAGATGCCCGTGCCGTACATGATGTCGAACTCAGCAGAACGGAACGGAGCTGCCACCTTGTTCTTAACGACCTTGGCGCGCACGCGGTTACCGATAACCTCGTCCTTAAGCTTAATGCTGTCGATACGGCGAATGTCGATACGCACCGAAGAGAAGAACTTAAGGGCGCGGCCGCCCGTCGTGGTCTCGGGGTTGCCGAACATGACGCCGATCTTCTCACGCAACTGGTTAATGAAGATGCACGTCGTGTTGGACTTGGACAGCGAGCCGGCGAGCTTGCGAAGCGCCTGGCTCATCAGGCGAGCTTGCAAGCCGACCGTGGTATCGCCGATTTCTCCCTCGATCTCGGCACGCGGGGTCAGCGCGGCGACGGAGTCGACGACGATGGCATCGATGGCGCCGGAACGCACGAGCATGTCAACAATCTCGAGCGCCTGCTCGCCCGTATCGGGCTGTGAAATGAGCACCTCGTCGATATCCACGCCGATGCGCGCGGCATACGTGGGATCGAGCGCATGCTCGGCATCGATAAATGCCACGACGCCACCCATTGCCTGGGCCTCGGCCAAGATCTCGAGCGAAAGCGTCGTCTTACCGGAGGACTCGGGACCGTAGATCTCGACGATACGGCCGCGCGGCACACCGCCGATACCCAGCGCGGCATCGAGTGCCAGAGCGCCCGTAGGGATGGCCTCGACCTCGAGCTCGGGACCACCGTCGCCGTACCTCATGATGGAACCCTGGCCGAATTTCTTCTCGATCTCGGCCTTGGTGGTGGCGATCATCTCATCGCGCTCTTTACCCGTCGTGCGAGCATGAACGGTACGTACGGGACCTGAATTCTTGGCCATGAATAGCCCTCCTCTTAACAACCTGCATCGATAATAAACGAACGGCTGTTCGTGGTCAACCGTTCAGATAAATCATATGCAGCCGACCTTTCCAAAACCCAACCAACCGCCGACCAAACACTGACCAAAAACTTGACCGCAGGCGAACCAAGAAAATCATGACGAGGAAAAATACGACAACTACCTGCACAAAGTTAAAATTCGCCGGAGGTCCCTATCTCCACAATTAAGGGGCCCGGAGGCCCCTTAAAACACGTCTATTCCATAGAATCGAGCACGCAGACAATGCGACCCAGTGCCTCCGCGACCGCATGGGCACGAACACACGAACGATCGCCCTCATAGTGGCAGCGCACAGAGTCCACGACTGGCACTTTCCCATCAGCCGCGCGATACGCCCAACCAATATAGAAAGTGCCCGCCGGATCGTCCTCAGTACCACCGCCGGGGCCGGCATAACCCGTTGCGCTCACTGCAATATCGCTCTGGTACAGCTCCAGCGAACCCGCCGCCATCTCGCGAGCGGTCTGATGCGACACCGCGGTATAGCGGTCAAGCGTCTCCTGCTCAACGCCGAGCACGCGATGCTTAATCTCATCGCAGTAGGTCACCGCACCGCCACGCAGCACCGCCGAGGCGCCCGGGATATCGGCAATCGTCGAGGCGATCATGCCCGCCGTCAGCGACTCAGCCGTCGAAACCGTCACGACCCGAGCGCTCGCACGCTCGACAATATCGCGCGCCAGCTCCTCGTTATGTGCGGAGATCTGCTCAAAAGAGACCGTCATACCCAACAGGACCTAGACCGAAAAGACGATCTTGCGGCAGTTCCAGAAGTACTGGGCGCCCGAGATAACGGTCAAGACAACGGCAACGGCATACAGGAAGCGCGACACCGAGTAGATGCCGAGCGTCAGCGCCACCGGGCCAAGGTGCAAGCCGGCCATAGCAAAAACGCACAGGTAACCGCAGATGGAAACCATCGTGGTTGCCGTCTTGTACTTGCCGAGCTTATCGGCCGCAACGACCACGCCGGCCGCACTCGCAACCATGCGTAGGGCGCTCACCAGAAGCTCGCGGAACAGGATAATGAACACGGACCACACGGTCACCGCGTCAAAATCCAAGAACAGCAGCAGGGCCGAGAACACCAGCAGCTTATCGGCGATAGGATCCAAGAACTTGCCGAAATCGGTGATCTCGTTGCGCGAGCGCGCCAGATAACCGTCGACCTTATCGGTGCACGACAAGATCACATACAGAATGAAGGCAACGGCGGCGAGCGGGCCGTCGAAGATGCTCCAATCCGTACCGGCAACACTCGTGTGAGAAAGCGCCGACACGATCATGAACACCGGGATAAAGACGATGCGAACGCACGTCACGATGTTGGCGGGCGTCCAGACACTCGTCAGTTCCTTATTGCTCTCGTTAGCCACGACGCTCTCCTACTCCACAACATGACCGATAAGCTCATAGCAGAAGCTATCGGTAAACTCGACGGTCAGAATATCGCCCACGGACGCCTCGCTGGCGTCCAGATGCACCGCGCCATCGGAATCGGGCGCCTGGAACCAGGCATGGCCGATCAGCTCGGCGCCATCCTCGGTCTCTTCGATACCGTCGACGATTACTTGGGCGCGCTCGCCCACATGTGCGGCGGTGGCGGCAAAACCGAGCGACTCGGCCAGGTCCATGGCCTCCTGGGCGCGCTCGAGCTTGACCTCTTCGTCGACCTGGCCCTCCATCTTAGCGGCCAGGCTGCCCTCCTCCTGCGAGTAGGCAAAGACACTCGTGTAGTCAAAGCCGACGGTGTCCATAAAGTCGATAAGATCGCGGAACTCGTCGTCGGTCTCGGTCGGGAAGCCGACCATGGCCGTGGAACGAATCACGATGCCGGGGATGCGCTCACGAAGGTCGCGGAACAGATCCTCGAGCTCCTGGCGCGAACCAGAGCGACGCATGGCCTTGAGAATGCGCGCGTCGCAGTGCTGCACGGGGATATCGATATAGGGAAGCACCTCGGGCGTATCGCGAATCGTCTCGATGAGTTCGTCAGTCATGCCCTCGGGCTGCAGATAGAGCACGCGGACCCAGACGTTGTGCGGGCGCACGGCCACGGCGACGGCACGCAGCAGCTGCGCCAGATTGCGCGGCGAGCCATCGGCGACGTCCTCGTCGGCAAAGTCGGTACCCCAGATGCCCGTGTCCTGGCCGATCAGCACGATCTCGCGCACACCGCCGGCAACCAGGTCGCGCACCTCGGAGATAATGCTCTCGGCATTGCGCGAGTGATAGCGGCCGCGGATGTAGGGAATCATGCAGAAGCTGCAGAAGCGGTTGCAGCCATCGGAAATCTTGACGTAGGCAACGGCACCCTCGACGGTACGCTTGACCTGCGGGATATAGGCAGCAATCTCGCGCTCGACACCCAGCACGCCATCGATGACCGCCACGATGCCATCTTCCTCGTCGGCCTTCACAAAGGCAGCGACCTCGGGCAACTCGTCAGGCAGGTCATCGCCATAGCGCGACGGAACGCAACCGCACATGACGATGGGGCAAGAACGAACGCCGTCCTGAACCTCGTTGGCGAGTTCGAGCGTGGTCTCGATGCTCTCGGACGTTGCGGAGGCGAGGAACGAGCAAGTATTGACGATGGCGATTTCGGCATCCTGCGGATCGAATGCCTCCTCGTAGCCTGCGGCGGTCAAAAGAGAACGCATGCGGTCGGTGTCAACCTCGTTCTTAGCGCACCCGAGGGTGATGTAGAGCACGGAGCCCAACGGTGTATCCATGTTGGAGAGCGGTCCTTTCGAATGATATTAGCGGTAGTTGGTGAACTGCAGCGGCTGGCCGTAGTCCTGGTCGCGCAGAAACTGAATCACGGTCTGCAACGCGTCCTTCGAAGCAGAGGAAACACGCAGCTTGTCGGCCTCGATGGTCACCTTGACCTTGAGCTTTTGATCCTTGATGTCCTTGTTGATCTTCTTGGCGGTCGCCTGGTCGATACCCTCGACGATATGGCCGAGCACGCGCACGGTGCCGCCCGATGCCGCCTGCGGAGCATCCCACGAGACAGCCTTGAGGTCGATGCCGCGCTTGATGAGCTTGGAGCTCAGCACGTCGATAATCTGCTTGGAGACAAAGTCGGCCGGGGCGTTGATCGTAAAGAGCTTATCGCCCTTCGAAAGCTCGATCGTGGCGCCGGAATCCTTAAGGTCATAGCGCTGGGAAATCTCGCGCGTGGTCTGCTGGAAGGCGTTGTCGACCTCTTGCATGTTGACCTCGGACACGACGTCGAAGCTGGAATCTTTAGCCATGATGTTTCCTTTCGCGTACGAGCGGCCTAGTAGCTATCGTACGAATTGTCGGTAGAATCGGTGGGCGTCTGGCCGTCGGTTGCGGTATCGGCGCCATCAGTGGACTGGGCATCGGTACCGTCGGTGGTATCGGTACCATCGGTGGTGTCGGTACCATCAGAACTTTCACCATTCTCGGAATCAGACGTCTCCTTCTTGGGAACGGTGATCGTCACACGCGCCACGCCCGAGGTCTTGGTATCGTAACGGACCTTTTCGCCGTTCTTGGTAACGGTGACGTCGGAAGGCTTGGACGTGGTGATCTCGATCGAGGACTCGGGCGTGTACTCCTGCTCAAAGGGGCCAGTCGCCTGGGCGCCATAGACCGACTTGCCGTCGACCTTGACCTCAATCCACGCGGTCTTCCCCTTGGCAACGGAGACTTTGACCTTCGTGACCTCGTTCTCTTCCTTCTTGGCCGTCGTCTTGGTAGCGTCCGAATCAGTCGACTCATCCGTCGCCTCATCGGTGTCTTCGTCCTCGTCGACCGCTTCGGTCTTCTTAGAAGACTTCTTGGTCGTCGTCTTGGTAGCAGCGGGCGTCTCGGGCGTGTTCTCGGGCGCCGAAGATGCGCAGCCGCGCAGAAGCACCACGATGAGCACAATCAGCAGCAACACCACGGCACCGATGCCGGCGTAGACGATACGCGGATCGAGCCCGTTGTTTTGAGGAGTACGTGATCCGCCGCGTCCACGACTGGAACTGCTGCGGCCGCCTCCCTGAGGCATACGACCGCGATTGCTATCGGAACGGCCGCGATAGCCACCCTGGCCCTGTAGGCTGCGCTGACCCGAGCGGGGCGCAAGTTCACCGCGGCCTTGATAGCCACGCTGGCCCGAACGCGGAGCCGAAGAGCGCTGGCCATACGGCTGTGATTGAGAGCGAAGACGCGGCGTCACCTGCGTGGTATCGGCGTCCGCATAGCCACCGCGAGAGCGTCCCGTAGAGGCACCACGGTAACCGCGATCGGAATAGCCGCCGTCGCCGTAGCCGGCACGAGGATCACGCGCCACGCCGCGGGCAGCGGGAAGTGCACGGTCCTCGGGCATCGGCGTACTGCGGAACCGGTCACGCTGTGAGCGAATCTCCTCGCCCGAACCCGTCTCGGTAATATAACCAGCCTGCTGAGGACGCTGTCCATAGCGGGTCGAACGACCGCCCTGAACCATCAGGAAGCGCCCGTTATCGACCGAAGAACGCGAATTGACGTAGCCGGCGGCGTCCTGAAAACGACCGCCCTGCTGCGATGTCTCGCGTTCGTATGCCATCAGGTCGTCAAAGTAGGCATTGACGACCTCGCGCGGATTGAGGCCCAAAAAGCGAGCATAGCTCGAAATCATGCCCTGCGCATAGCCGCGCGGCGGCATCGAAGCAAAGTTACCGGTCTCGAAAAACTCGATGATCTGCGGCCTGATTTTGATGGTGTTGGCGACCTGCTGAATGGAAAGGCCCATTCGGCGACGCTGCTCGAGCAGCATGTCACCAAAGCGTGCAGCCATCAGAATCCTCCAAACTCACGATCTTCACGTGCCATCTCGGCGTCGACAGATTCCAGCGCGGCAAGCCCCTCCTCGTCCAATAGGACCTCGCGCGGCTTGGAACCGTCGGGCGGGCCGACGACACCCTTTTCTTCCAGCATGTCCATAATACGCCCGGCGCGCGCATAGCCAACCTTGAGGCGGCGTTGCAGGCCAGATGTGGAGCCCAGCTGCGATTCCACCACAATATGGGCGGCTTCCCAAATGAGCGGATCATCGTCTTGCGGCTCGGCGACTCCGGTGCGGACAATGCCGCCGCCACCCGCCATGGACATGGAAGCGGGCGCCACGGCAGACAGGATCTCCTCGTGGTAGTCGGGCTCACTCTGCGACTTGACGAACTCGACAATCTCGTTGATTTCGTCGTCCGAGACAAAGCAGCCCTGGATACGGCGAGGCTTGCCCCAGTCGACCTTGGAGAACAGCATGTCGCCCAAACCGGTGAGCTTTTCGGCACCCATCTGGTCAATGATGACGCGCGAGTCGATGCCCGTGGCAACGTTAAAAGCGATACGGTTGGTAATGTTGGCCTTGATAAGGCCCGTCACCACGTTGGAGCTCGGACGCTGCGTAGCCACGATGAGGTGAATACCGGCGGCACGGCCCAGCTGGGCGATACGAACGATCGAGGCCTCGACATCCTTTCCGGCAACCATCATCAGATCCGAGAGCTCGTCAATGATGATGACCAGGTAGGGCATCTTTTGCGGCGGGTTGTCGTAATGCTCAAACTCGCCGGCGGCCTGCTTTTCGTTGTAGGTCGAGATCTTACGCACGTTAAGGCGCTCGAAGACCTTCAGGCGACGCTCCATCTCGGACACGGCCCATTGCAAAGCGCTCGCGGCCTGCTTGGGTTCGGTAACGACCGGTACGTAAAGATGCGGCAGGCCGTTATAGCCCGCGAGCTCGACGCGCTTGGGATCGACCATGATCAGGCGAACATCCTCGGGAAGCGCGCGCATGAGCAGGGTCGTGATGATGGAATTGATCATCACCGACTTACCAGAACCGGTAGTACCGGCAATAAGCAGGTGGGGCATCTTGGCGAGGTCGGCGACGACCGGCGTGCCCTCGGCGTCGCGGCCGATGGCCAGCTCGAGCGGACCGCCCTTCACATAGGGCAGCACGTCGCCCAGATTGACGTTTTGGCGCTTGCGGTTGGGGATCTCGATACCAACGAGCGATGTGCCCGGAATCGGGGCAAAGATACGCACCGACTGAGCAGCAAGCGAAAGCGCGATGTCGTCCTCAAGGCTCGAGATCTTGCTCACGCGCTCGCCCTCGCCAGGTTGCAGCTTAAAGGTCGTCACCGTGGGGCCGGCGATCCAGCCGACCACACGGGCACTACGACCAAACTCCAACAACGTGGACTGAAGCGACTCGGCAGTCTGTTCCAGCTCCTTGTCAGAAGACGCGGAGGACGCCGATTGCGGGTTGGCATGCAGGATTTCGAGCGGCGGAAGCTTGAGGCCGTCCTCTTCTTCGCCCTCGTTATCTGCGGAAGCATTGTCTGCTCCCCCATCGCTAGCCGCAGCCGATTCGACAGCACTCGAGGCAGGCGCATCGGCAACCTTGGGATGCTTTAGGAAATCGGGGATCTGCGGAGCTGCCGAGACAGGATTCACGGCAAACGGCGGCTCGGACTCGTCGATCTTATCGGGGTCGTCTTCCATCGAAAGCTGACCGGTTACCTGGTCGCGCTTTGCATGGCGACGCGGCAGCAAAGTTGTCTTTGCGGTCTCAATCGGAGCCTCGTCGTCCTCGTCATCGCCCTCGGTGAGCTCAATCTCGCTATCGGACCAAGTCGGGTCAGGCTCACTCGTATTGAGCTTAGGCGCAGCCTTGCCCTTCTTGGCATGGCGGCGCGGCAACAGCGTCGTCTTAGCGCGCTCAGCTTCCACGGCATCGGACACGTCGACAAACGGATCCTCGTCCTCGTCGTCATCGTCCAAAACCGGGTCCACATCGTTGCCCATGACCGTGGTCACGGCAGCATCGGAGCCCTTTTGACGAAGAATGCTCAGGTGCGGACGGGCAACACCGGGCACCGACAGGGCTTCGTCGTCACCCCACGGGCTGGCGTTGACGTCGGCACGACGGCGCTCGGCAAAATCGGCCGCACGGTCGCGAGCAGAGCGCAAAACGCCGCCAACCGAAAAGCCGATGATGACCAAGCCCACGGCGACAAAGCCCAACAGGACTACCGTCGCGATAGGCTTACCCAGGGCATTCTGCAGCGCACTCGCAATAAACGCACCGATGTAGCCACCCGA
The DNA here is from genome assembly GCA_905211535.1 of uncultured Collinsella sp. Lineage (GTDB taxonomy): Bacteria > Actinomycetota > Coriobacteriia > Coriobacteriales > Coriobacteriaceae > Collinsella. Next base: position 32,844 of record CAJMAZ010000018.1, read on the forward strand.
GGCGGACAAATTTTGCGGCGTGAACATAAGGTCACACGAGACACTCGTACCCGGCACCATCAGCGAAAGAATGGAGACGACGGCGATAAAGACCACGGCGCCGCCCGCAACAGAGCGCACGTTGAGCGGCGAGTCCTCGCCTAAAAAGAGCGTGGCGGCAAACAGCAAAATGACGATAGGCAGCACGTAGGCGCCCAGACCAAAGCCCAGGTGGTAGAAACCGGCAACCGCAGCCGTAACGGGTGCGGTCGCCGGCGAAATCACGGCAATGAAGGACGCAATCGCCAAAACGGCGATGACCACGCCGGCGATATCGCGGTTGGCCGAAGGCTCGACCAGGGGCTCAAAATCGTCAAAGTCCGCCTCGTGGCCCTTATTGGCACGCAGATGGGAACCGGCACCCTTAGCAGATGCCGGTTGGTTATTGGCCTTATTGCCTTTGGCGTTTTGTGCAGATCCGCGCGCCAAACTAAACCTCCATGACGACCGGGATGATCATCGGACGGGTGCGCGTACGGCTCCAGATAAAGTTAGAGAGCGAATCGCGCACGGCCTTGCGAATGGCATCGGAACCGCTGCTCGTAAAGCTGAACTTGCCCTTCTCGATCGTCTTCATAATGGACGCGGAGGCATCCTCGGAGAACTGGTCGTCGATGGCAAACGAGACGCCGCGGCCCGAGAACTCGATGGCCTCGATCTTCTTGTGCTTGAGCGAGACGATGGCAACAGCGGTAACCATACCGTCGTTGGCGAGCTTCTGACGATCGCGCAGGACGATGGGGTCGGTATCGCCGATACGCAGGCCGTCGACGTAGACGACGCCGGACTCGACGGGCGTACCGCGCTTGACGATACCGCCGCGCATCTCGAGCGTGTCGCCGTTATCGAGGATAAAGATATGATCGTCCTTGATGCCCATCTTGCGGGCCAGCTGGGCATGGGCGCGCAGATGCACGGCCTCACCGTGAACCGGCATAAAGTACGTGGGCTTGGCCATGGCCATCAGGAGCTTGAGCTCCTCCTGGCTGCCGTGACCCGAGACGTGGACGAGAGCGCGGTTCTTATCCCACACGTCGCAGCCGAGCTTGGCCAGGCTGTTGACGACCTGCTGGACGGCTTTCTCATTGCCGGGAACAGGAGTTGCCGAGAGGATAACGGTATCGCCCTCGTGGATGGAGAGCGTCTTGTGCTCGCCGTTGGCCATGCGGGACAGGGCCGACAGCGGCTCGCCCTGAGAACCGGTGCACATGACGACAATCTTGTCGTCGGGCAGGTTATCAATGTCGAAGGCATCGAGAATATCGGCGTCGTCGATGTTGAGGTAGCCCAGCTCACGCGCCACGCGGGTGTTAGTGAGCATGGAGCGACCGGTAACAACGACCTTACGTCCGCACTTGCGGGCGGCATCGCAGATCTGCTGCAAACGATGGATGTGGCTCGAGAACGACGCGACGAACACGCGACCCGGGGCGTTCTTGATGGCGTGCAGCAGGTTGGGACCAACCTCGGCCTCGGACTTGGTAAAGCCGGGAACCGTGGCATTGGTGGAGTCGGACAGCAACAGGTCGATGCCCTGCTTGGCAAAGCGGCTGATAGCGGCATAGTCGGGCGTGACACCATCGATGGGCGTCTGGTCGAGCTTAAAGTCGCCGGTGTGCATAACGGTGCCCTGGTTGGTGCGGATGAACACGCCCAGAGCGCCGGGGATGGAGTGCGTCATCGAGAAGAAGTCGAGCGAGATGCCGCCGAGGTTGACATGGCTGCCGCCCTTGACCTCGCGGAACTTAGGTGCGCGGATGCGGAACTCAGAAAGCTTACCCTCGATAAAACCGAGCGTCAGCTTGCTCGAGAAGATGGGCACCTTGTTGTTGAGGTCCTGCAGCAGATACGGAAGCGAACCGGTGTGGTCCTCGTGGCCGTGGGTGACGACGATACCGCGGAGCTTCTCCTCGTTCTCCAAAACATAGGTGTAGTCGGGAAGCACCAGGTCGATACCGGGCTGGGAGTCGTCGGGGAACATAAGTCCGGCGTCGACGAGCACCATGTCGTCGCCGCACTCGAAGACCGTCATGTTCTTGCCGATACCGTCAAGGCCGCCGAGCGGAATGATCTTCAAGGGAGATGATTTTTTAGCTGCCATAGGTGAGTGTTGTTTCCTTTCTTCGAAACGGGTCTGGAACAACCGACGGGGCGCTTCTGGCAAACCGACCGCCGGGAACGTACAACATGCATCACAGAGTCGATGCAATAACCACAGTATGATACCCATTTGCACAACAACAGACCACCCATGCATCAAAGCCCCATCTGAACCGGTCTATCCCGCCGCCCCGGCCCCCGATGGGCCCAGACCTGCCAAAAAGGGACAGGTTTATTTTGGTTGGTTTTACCTGGGGATATACCGGGTGTGCAACTATCGACAATTCAGAAATAAAGAATACTGAATTGACCATCTGACAAAATTGAAACCCGCATCCACCAGCCCTTTTGCTATTCCCGGCGGGGTCCGCGGGT
>CAJMAZ010000019.1:0-34854 GCA_905211535.1 uncultured Collinsella sp.
CGCGCGAGGCGACGCTCGACGACGTCATCGAGCTCTTCAAGAAGATCTGCCCGGCTGCCTAGCTCAGTTTGGTGGCCCTTCGCCCGTAGGTGTATGGTCTTTTGACTTGCCGCTGGCCCCGTCGTGCTACGCACGGCGGGGCTTTTTGTGCTGCGTCGATGCCCTGAGACGGACAAAACCAAGGCGTACTGCCCGCTGCGGATAGGTGGTGCACTTCCCAGCGTGCATTTTTGGGAGTATTCAGCAAGCTCTTAAAAATGCATAACGTTTTGAATGGCCCGTAGTGGCCCGCAGGCGCTCATCGACAGCCATTGTGGGCGGGCTATCGATGAGCGGAGGGGGTTGTTACTGAGTTTTTGCTTTGCGACGTCCTGCAACACTGCTGTAACCGCGTCGTTTTGTCGTTCGCGATGGGGCTGTTGGGGTCCACGGTGCTGAATACTCCGTTTTTTGCACGGCCCAAGGTGGGGCACCCTGAGACGAAGCAAAAAGATGCCTCATTTCTATGCAGATACCGATAGGATTTATGCAAGATTGGGATTGTAAACCGTGCACGTGCACAAAACCGGTGCGGGGACGTCTGGAGTCGGCTCGGCTCCTGGGGCATTGTACGTGCAGAACGGTTAAAATCGGGACTCGGTCTTAGTTTTACTTGGAAGGATGCATATGACTTCTAATATTGATGCTTCTCTAGAGGAGACGCTCTCCTATATCGCAGGACAGCTTAAGACGCTGACTTCTATCGCTTCGCCTACGGGCTATACCCGTGCGGCGACTGATTATCTGATGGAGACGTTGCGCGATATGGGCTTTGGGCCCGAGCGCTCCAATAAGGGCAATGTGCTCGTTGAGCTTGGTGGTGAGGGTGAGCCGCTCGTGTTGGCGAGCCATGTCGATACCCTGGGCGCCATGGTGCGCTCCATTAAGGACAATGGTCGCCTGCGCCCCACGACTCTCGGCGGGCATCAGTGGTCTACGGCCGATGGCGAGAACTGCGCCGTTTATACGCGCGATGGCAATGTCTACACGGGTGTGGTCCTCAACACCGAGCCCTCGGCGCATGTGGCCGATGAGCCGGTCAAGACCATCGAGAAGAACATGGAGATCTTGCTCGACGAGAACGTCGACAGCAAGGGCGATGTGCTTGAGCTGGGCATACAGACTGGTGACATCATCGCTATGGATCCGCGTACCACGGTGACGGAGAGCGGCTACATTAAGAGCCGCTTCTTGGATGACAAGCTGTCGGCGGCGATTCTGCTGGGCTTGGCGCGTCACCTCGCCGCTGGCGAGGTGACGCTTTCACGCAAGGTGTCGCTGCTCTTTACCGTGTACGAGGAGGTCGGCCACGGCGGAGCCTTCGTGCCGGCCGACACGCGCGAGATGATCAGCGTAGACATGGGCTGCGTGGGCGACGACCTGGGCTGCACCGAGCGCATGGTTTCGATCTGCGCCAAGGATTCGGGCGGTCCGTACAACTACGACCTGGTAACCACGCTGTCCAACATCGCGCGCGAGCTGGAGCTCGATTACGCCATCGACGTGTACCCGCATTACGGCTCGGACGTTGAGGCCACGCTTTCCGCCGGCTACGACATCCGTCACGGCCTGATCGGTCCCGGCGTGTACGCGAGCCACAACTACGAGCGCAGCCACATTGACGGCGTGCGCAACACCTTTGAGCTGGTTCGCGCCTACGTCCAGCGCTAACGATGTAGCGGCCTCGGCTGACACAGCAGTGCCGACCGAGGCCGTCCTCTCTAAGTTGCGGTGAAATAGGGACTGTTTAGCGGCCTGAAACGCTTAAACAGTCCCTATTTCACCGCAACTTATGAAGGGGATGGGACTACTTGATAGCTGCCGTAACGGTACCGCCGCCCAGGACGATGTCGCCGCGATAGACTACAACGGCTTGGCCGGGGGCGATGGCTCGCTGCGGCTCGTCAAAAGTCAGCAGCATTTGCCCGTCTTCGCCGCGCGTAAGGGTCGCTGCCTGGTCTTTCTGACGGTAGCGGTACTTGGCACCTACGCGAATGCCGCCGGCGTCGAGCTCCGCCTCCATGCGCGTGTCCGGCGCGCTCCAGATCCACTCATCGGCCGTGAGAGCAGCGGCGGTCAGGTCCTCGGCCTCGCCCAGATGCACGGTGTTGTTGGCGGCGTCGACGCCCGTCACATACACGGGATGCGCCATCGCGACGCCCAGGCCCTTGCGCTGGCCGATGGTGTAGCGCAGCGCGCCGTTGTGGTGCCCGACCACGCTGCCGTCGCGCCACACAACGTCGCCCGGTGCAGCGGGATGTCCGCAGCGGCGCTCGATGTAGCCCGCGTAGTCACCGTCTGGAATAAAGCAGATGTCCTCGCTTTCGGCCTTCTGGGCGTTGGTAAATCCCTGCTCGGCGGCTATGCGGCGTACGTCGCGCTCTTTGTCTAGGCCTGCTAGCGGAAAGATCGTGTGCGCCAGGCGCTCCTGCGTAAGCGAATACAAAAAGTAGCTTTGGTCCTTTTTGGGATCTTCGCCGCGATGTAGCTGCCAGGTGCCGTCTGCCGCCTGGCTTGTTTTGGCGTAATGTCCCGTTGCGATGTAGCCGCAGCCCATGTCCAGCGCCGCATCGAGCAGCGCGCCAAACTTAATGTGGCGGTTGCAGATAATGCACGGATTGGGCGTCAGCCCCTCCTGGTAGGCGTTCACAAAGCGCTCGATAACATTGCGGTCGAAGGTCTGCTGCAGGTCGAGCACATGGTGGGGTATCCCTAGGCGCTCGGCGACGGCCTTTGCATCGGCGATGTCGCGGTCGACCTTACTCATGCCCGTGGCGGAGTCGGGTGCGGGACAGGTGAGGCGCATGGTGGCGCCAACGCATTCGTAGCCCTGGCTTTTGAGCAGGTACGCGGTCACGCTGGAATCGACGCCGCCGCTCATGGCGACGAGCACGCGCTTGTTGTGCATGGGGAGGTTCTCCTTGGTGGCATGTGGCCAAAAAAGAAAAGCGGCGCGGGAGGCTGGTTCCGCGCCGCAGACATTGTAGCAAGTTCGGGCGTCATGTGGGACACCCTGTTGGGATGAGCCCAGGCTGCCAGAAGAGAGGGGAGGCCGGCGTGCCTTGGACTCGTTCTCAGAACGAGAAGCTCTAGTCCTGGAAGAGCGCCGTGGACAGGTAGCGCTCGCCGGTGTCGGCAAGCAGGGCCACGATGGTCTTACCCTCGTTCTCGGGGCGCTTGGCCAGCTGAAGCGCGGCCCACACGGCGGCGCCGGACGAAATGCCCACGAGCACGCCCTCCTTGTGGCCCACGGCGCGGCCGGTGGCAAAGGCGTCGTCGTTCTCGACGGGGATGATTTCGTCATAGACCCGGGTATCGAGGACGTCGGGCACAAAGCCGGCGCCGATGCCCTGGATCTTGTGCGGGCCGGCCTGGCCCTTGGAGAGCACCGGGGAGGTGGCGGGCTCGACGGCGACGACCTGAATCTCGGGGTTCTGCTCCTTGAGGAACTCACCCACGCCGGTTACGGTGCCGCCGGTTCCAACGCCGGCGACGAAGATGTCGACCTCGCCGTCGGTGTCATCCCAGATCTCGGGGCCGGTCGTGGCCTTGTGGATGGCGGGGTTGGCGGGGTTCACAAACTGGCCGGCGATGATGCTGTTGGGAGTCTCCTTCTGCAGCTCCTCGGCCTTGGCGATAGCGCCCTTCATGCCTTTGGAACCGTCGGTGAGCACAAGCTGTGCGCCGTATGCCTGCATAAGTTTGCGGCGCTCGACGGACATGGTCTCGGGCATGGTGATGATCACCTTGTAGCCGCGGGCAGCCGCCACCGAGGCGATGCCGACGCCGGTGTTGCCGCTCGTGGGTTCGATGATGGTATAGTCGCCACCGCGCACGAGCTTGCCGGCCTTCTCGGCCTCGTCGATCATGTTCTTGGCGACGCGGTCTTTGACGGATCCGGCGGGGTTGAAGTATTCCAGCTTGACGAGCACGCGGGCCTTGAGGTCCTCATCGGCCTCAAAGTGAGTGAGCTCCAGGAGCGGGGTGTGGCCGATAAGCTGATCGATGGACGTGTAAACCTTGCTCATGGTGAACCTCCAAAGTGTTCAAGTTGCTGGTTGCCGTGTGGTTTCACGGTGCGTGTAGCAGCTAAACCCATAAACCTTATAGGTTGTTCGTTTAGCTGTTGGGAAGCATACTAGACACTAAAGCCTAGTAATGCAATAGGAAATAGAAGATTATTACGAGCTGATTAACCATCTTGACCGGAACGGGTATTTTCAAAACCAATTTTTCGGCTAGAATTTCTACGGACTAAATGACCGAAAGGCAGCACTATACATGTTGGTTTCTACTAAGGGCAGATATGCCCTGCGCGTTATGGTCGATCTGGCCGAGCACCAGGCGGCCGGTCGCATCCCGCTCAAAGAGATCGCGGCGCGACAGGGGATTTCCGAGAAATATCTCGAGAACATCTTGGCTACGCTCGTGCGCGCCAACATGCTTTCGGGCATGCGCGGTAAGGGCGGCGGCTACGTGCTCACGCGACCGCCCGAGCAGTACACGGTGGGCGAGATCTTGCGCCTGACGGAGGGTAGTCTGGCACCGGTTGCATGCCTGGATGGCGACTGTAAGGGCTGCTCGCGTTCGGATGAGTGCCCCACGCTCGACGTGTGGAAGAACCTGGACAAGCTCATCAACGACTACCTCGATGGTGTGACGCTCGATCAACTTGTCGCTCCCAACCATGGCTACGACTACGTCATCTAACCCACACCTGCCATGTGAGGACGGGTAGAAATGGTAGATTCTCTCGTCCTTTGAGACTTGACAAATAAGAAGGCCGCCCATTTTTGCGATGGGCGGCCTTCGTTTTGGGCTGTTGAGACGGGCACGGCCGGAATGGCCGTTTTAGTCCTCGGCGATGCTGTCGAGGATGCTGCGCATGATGGACACTAGGATACTGCCCATAAAGGCCGAGCCAAAGCTTGCGATGGAGATGCCGATGCCAAGCAGGTTGACCGACAGGTAACTCGCGAGCTCGAGCATAAAGCTGTTGACGACAAGCTGGAAAATGCCCAGCGTAATGATCGTGAGCGGCAGTGAGATGACCGTCAGGAACGGCTTGACGAACGAATCGACGATGTTCAGGAACAGTCCCACGAAGGCGAAACAGACCCAGGCCTCGGCAAAACCGAAGGGCTGGATGCCGGGAACGAGGAACGTGGCAATCGCGATGGCGATCGAGGTAAAGAGCCAGTTAAGCATAAAGCGCATGGTGGAATCCTTTCTTGCGCAGGGTGCGTTGGTGTCGCGTGAAACGGCTTGCTGCGGCAGCTTGGACGGCCGAGCGGATGTGCCGCTTTGTTCGGCCGCCCATTGTCTCAGATATTCGTGGAGCTTACGTGCGCATTCGGTTTCAAAACGGCGTTCGTCCTGAAAAACGTGCCGCTGACAGAGAGTCTTGTCGCTTTAGTTTGGTGGTGTGCTACACTGCTACGGGCAAATGGCCCATGCATAGTTTTATTGCATATTACGGGTGAACGATGCCCGATGTCAGTATCAACTTCGATGCCTTATGGCGGGTTTGGCGGTGATCGATGAATATCGAGAACATGTTTGACAAGCCTGATGTCAAGCAGCTAGTCCACGCATTTAGTCTTTTGGATGACGAGAAGGATATCCAGGCGTTTTTAACCGATATCTGCACGCCGCGCGAGATTTGCGATCTTTCGCAACGCCTGCAGGTCGCGCGTTATCTGGATGAGGGCGAGCCCTATGTTGAGGTTCAGGCCCGCACGGGCGCCTCGTCCACTACGGTGAGCCGTGTTTCCAAGGCGCTCAACGGCGAGTACGGTGGCTACCGTAAGATCCTCATTAAGCTGGAGGATGGCGAGTAGGCCAACGGCAACAAACGAATCAGCTGGAGCCGCCCCTTCGGGGGCGGTTTTTGTGTGTCGAAATCGATCCCTTGGGGACGGAGGAAAACGGATCATCGAGGGGATCTGGTGCAAAGTGGCCTGACCCCGATGCGCCAAAACATGTTGGTGTGGTGCCATGTTGTCCGTGCGGGCGGGTAGGATAGATGCGTTGAATATTGCGAACAGTTTGAGTGGAGGACCATGCCTGTTCGAATCTATACCACCAATGCCGGCACGGATTTGAGCGATGCCGAGGCGGCTCTGCTGGCCGACCTGGTTGCCCGCCACGGGCGCGCTGTTCTGTTGGCGCCCTCGTTTGCCGAGCTCGACTTGTGCCGTCATGATGCGGCAGAAGCCGGGGTTTCACTGGGTGTCGATTACAAGACGCCCACATCGTGGCTCCGCTCGCTGTGGGAGCTTATGGGCGATGGCCGCAGCTTTGTGGATAACCTTCAGCGCCAGATGCTGTTCTCGGACATGATCGACCGCCGCGACGACGCTGCTCTGCAGCCGCTCTCGCGCAGCCAAGGCACGGTACGCATGCTTGCGCGTATGGCCCGCGACGTGTTGCCGGGCGTGGCGGGGACGGGCGACGAACGCTGCCGCGATGCCGCCGCTCAACCCGAGCCCAAAAGCGACGCCGAGGCCCGTGTGTTCGAGCTGTTGAGTGCCTACGCGGGCGGTTTGGACCGTCGAGACATGGTCGAGCCCTGCGAAGCCGCCGATATGATGGCAGAAGCCCTAGCGAACAACCTGCCGGGGTGCGCCCGCGCCGTCTGCGTGCGTGGTGTCACGTCGTTTACGCATGGTCTGCTCGAGCTGTTGTCGGCCGTGGCGAACCGCGGGGGAGAGGTTGTCGTGCTGCTCGCTTGCGAGCAGGCGGCGATGCGCGAGGAACTTGCTGCCGCCTTTGATGCCCGCGGTGTGCTGTTTGAGGCCGCCCCGTTGGGGGAGGACGCCGGCGCGTCCGAGACCGCTTCTGCGCCTGCTGCTCAGCCTATTTTTATAGAGGTGGCCGGTCCCCATGCCCGCGCCCGCGCTTATGTGGATGCTCTTGAGAACCTGGTCGCGGCATGCGAGGAGTCCATGTCGCGCGACGGCGCCGCGACGAACGCCGACTCCGCGCGCGTGCTCGTAGTTTCCGCCCAGGCGCCCCAGCTGTTCGTCGAACTCGCTGCCCGTTTGGCGGCGCGTCACATTGCGGCCGAGACGACTGAGTTCACGGCGTTTTCCCAGTCCATCGCGGGCAGGCAGTTCACGGCACTCGCCAATCTGATCGAGCGCATGAAGGCTGCCGACGAGGGCACCGCCTCCAAGACCGAGTGGTGGCCCGCGCCGGAGCTTACCGACTGGATTTATAGCCCGCTTTCGGGTGCCGACGCCGCGAGCGCCCGCGGCTTCGACAAGAACATGCGCCTGTCGCGCAGCAAGACCACTGCGGGCGTCAAGAGCTTGCTGCAGAGCGTGCAGGGCCAGGTGAGGGGCGCCCGCAAGGCCGCCAGCGACGAGAACTGGTTTAAGAACGTGCCGTGCGTGGTCTCGGACGTGTTCCAGGCGCTGTGGCGCGACAAACCCGTGACGGCGCTCAAGGCCATGCTCGCCGTTGCCGAGGCGCTGCCCGATCGCGCTCTAGGCGGCCTTGACGGCCAGGCCCGTCGCCAGGCAGAGACGGCTTTGCTGCGCCATGCCATCGACATCCTTATGAACGATGCTCGCGCGCTCGACGTGTCGCAGGCTGCGACCGTGCCGGTTCTCGACGGCGTTCGAACCAAGGTGGACAAGCGCAGTGCCGCTTACGATTACGAGACCTACGAGGTCGATCGCACACCACGGGCACAAGTGCGCTTTGTGCCGCTTGCCGATGCGTCGGTTCTACGCCCTGGCAGCTACGATGCCGTGCTGTTTGTCGATGTCGACCTGGACAGCTACCCGCTTTCGCACGAAGAGGGCCCGCTTGCCACGTTGACGGCCGAGCTGCGCCGCGACGGCGTGTCTTTGGAGCCCGCCGCCCTGCTGCGCGTACGCTTTGGCCATGCAATGCAGGCGGCGAGCGGTCCGGTCGCGCTCGCCCGCGTGACGCACGATCGCCAGGCACGCGAGTGCTACCCGGCAGCCGTATGGACCGAGCTGCGGGCACATGCCGAGGCCGCTGGCGCTGCCAAGCCCACGCGCGTGGGCGAGGGCGATATCATCGCCGACTTTGATCCCGCGGCAGGCGAAGGTCTTAGGTGCGAGCGCGTGACCTGCGAAGCTCCCCAGCATCTGAGCGATGAAGCCATTCCGTATCTGGTCCTGCGCCGTCGAGATGGCGAGGGCGAGGATGCGCCGCTGGTGCCGCGCCTGACGTCTGCCTCGCAGATCGAGGCCTATTCGACCTGCCCGCTATGCTGGTTCGTCTCGTACCGCGTGAAGCCCCAGTCGATCGACGCCGGCTTTGGCAATATGGAGAAAGGCAACTTTGTCCACGACGTGCTGGAACACCTGCACGCCCGTCTGCCCCAGGAGGGCATGGAACGTGTGACGCCCGAGAACCTGCCACGTGCTCAGGAGCTGCTGCGCGAGGTCTTTGACGAGACCTTGGCCGAACATGCCTCCAAGCGTGGCAACGAGGGCCCGCTCGTGCCGCTCTCTCCGGTAGAGGAGCGCCAGGTGGCCGAGATTCTGCCGCAGCTGGAAGGCGTGCTTGCCTATGAAGCCGAGGCGCTGACGCCTTTTGCTCCGCGCTACCTGGAGTTTGCCTTTAACGATCTTAACGTTGAGTATGCCGGCTGGCCGCTCGGCGGGCGCATCGACCGTGTGGACGTGGATGCCGAGAACCGCGCCGTGGTGATCGACTATAAGCACCGCACGGGCGTTGAGGAGTTTAAACTCGCCGACCCCACGGTGCGCGACGAGGAATCGGGCACGGCGCCCATCGACGATCCGCGCTGGCTGCCGCCCCATACCCAGACGCTTATCTATGCGCAGGCCATGCGCCGGGCGCTGGATCTGGATACCCGCGCGGCGCTCTATTTTTCGACCAAGGGCGGCAAACCGGCGCTGCGCGGCGCGGCGAGCGCCGAGCTGCTCGAGGAAGAGCGCGGCGACGGTCGCATCCCGGGCCTTAAGAAAGGTTTCCCCGGCGAGGGTGGCAGCATGGACTTCGACGCCCTGCTCGACCGCGTGGAGACCGGCATCGCCGAGCGCCTGCGCGAGCTCGAGGCGGGCAACGTCGCTGCTGTCGACCCGGCGTCGACGCAGGCCGCGCATGCCCACTGCTCGTATAACCACGAAGGAACGTTTGTAAGGAGGGACGTGTAGACCATGGATCTTTCGACTTTGATGCCGCAACAGCTGCAGATCGTCAAAACGCTCGACCGTCCGCTGTTTGTCTCGGCGGGCGCCGGTTCGGGCAAGACCTTTACCCTCACGCGCCGCATCGTCTACGCGCTCTCGCCCGAATCCGGTCCGTTCGTCGAGCATCTGGACCAGGTGCTCGCCATCACCTTTACCAAGGATGCCGCGGCCGAGATTCGCGACCGCGTGCGCCGTGCGCTTATCGATGAGGGCATGGACGAGGAAGCGCTGACCGTCGACGACGCGTGGATCTCGACCATTCACGGCATGTGCTCGCGTATCCTGCGCGCGCACGCGCTGGAGCTGGGCATCGACCCCGAGTTCACGGTGCTCACCGATACCGACGAGCTCATGGATCAGGCTGTTGAGCATGTGCTGGCCCGCGCGACGGCGTCCGATGCCGCCTCCGAGCTCGCGGCATCGCTCAAGGCCCTCTACGCTTGGTATCCCATGGCGGGCGAGGGCGGCCCCTTTGGCGCCGGCACGACCATCAAGGGCCTGGTGCGCGACCTGCTGGAGCTGTCGAGCCAGTTGCCGGGCGGTATGGACGACGTGCGCGTGGCGCGCGGCCAGGCCGATACCTCGGCCCTTGCCGATGCCTATCGTGCGGCTCTGGGCGCAAGCAAGGCCGCGACCGAGAAGGCGCAAATGGCGCTCGATGCCATCGACGCGTTCGAGGCGAGCGGCAAGACCATGGCCGATGCGGCGCGACTCATGATGTCGTGCACCATGCCGCGCGCGAGCAAGGCATTCCCTAAGGAGCAGGTTGAGCTGCTCAAGGCCGAGGCCGCCGATGCGTTTATCAATATCGTGCTTGCCTGCGGTGGCCCGGCGCTCGATGCGCTGGTGGGCCTGGCCCGTTCCGTGGAGGCCGAGTATCGCGCGCTGAAGGCTGCCCAGTCCGCCCTCGATAATAACGACCTGCTGCGTATGGCCTACGAGGCCCTGCGCGATTACCCTGCCATCCGTGCTGCGTACGAGGGCCGCTTTAAGATGGTCATGATCGACGAGTTCCAGGATACCGACCAGATGCAGGTCGATCTGATCCGTTACCTGACGGGTGCGGGGGAGCGCGCGCTGTGCACCGTGGGCGATGCACAGCAGTCGATCTATCGCTTCCGCGGCGCAGAGGTCGAGGTGTTCCGTCGTCAGGAGCGTAAGGTGGGATCGACGGTGGCGTCCGAGACGGTCGCCACGCCGGATGTCCCCACCGGCGAGCTCGTCAAACTCGTGCGCAATTTCCGCAGCCATGACGAGGTGCTGCGTTACGTGGCACGCGTCTTCGACGGCGATGACGGCGGCCTGATGCAGGGCTTTTTGGATCTTGAGGCGAGCGACGGCCGCAAGGACACGCTGGTGGCAGACGCCTCGCGTCGCCAGGCGCTTTTTGTTGCCGGCGGCAGTACGCAGGAGCGCACGCAGGCCAAGGCCCGTGCGATCGCCGAGCGATTCCGCGCGCTTGCCGATGCCGGCCAGCCCCAGGGCGGCATGGTGCTGCTGCTGGGCCGCATGACCAACGCCGACGTCTACGCACAGGCCTTCCGCGACCAGGGGCTCGACTGCGTCATCGCGGGCGGCTCGGTCTTTGCCCAAGTAGCCGAGGTGCAGACGGTGCGCGCCCTGGTTTGTGCGCTCGCCAATCCGGCCGATACGGCGCAGGGCCTTATGCCGCTGCTCGCCTCGCCGATGTTTGCGCTCGGCGCCCAGGAGTTCCTGGCGCTGGCGACCAAGCTCGATAGCGAGACGGGGGAGACCTCGCGCCGGAATATCGACGCGGGCATCATGAGTGATTTCGACGTGCCGGGTTTGCAAGACTTGCCGCTCGTGATGCGCGCCCGCGAGGTGCTGCGGTATGCGCTTCGTCGCGTGGGCCGTGATTCGTTCGCCGCCATTGCGCGCGACGTGGTCAACGCCTCCGGCTGGTTTGTGCGTCTGGCACAGCGTGGTCCCGAGGGCAAGGCCATTGCCGCCAACGTGCTCAAGGCGCTCGACGCCGTGGCCGAGGCGGAGGCCGATTTCGGCAACTCGCCGCGTTCCATCGCGCTGGCCTTCGACCGCTTCTTGGCGGGCAAGGAAGCTCCGGGTGCCCTTAACGAGGAGGGCGACGGGGCGGTGCGCATCATGACGGTGCACGCCTCCAAGGGTCTGGAATATCCGGTCGTGGCGGTCGCCGAGTGCTTTGGCGTGCGTAAGTCCTCGGGTGCGGCACAGATGGGTCGCGTCGAGGGCGGAGCGCAGGTCGTGGCACTGCCGGCACGCTTCGACGGCGTTAAGCTTGCCGACGGTACCTTTGTGAAGGGCGACGACGTCAGAAAGCAGTTTGAGCACGCGTTTAAGGGCAAGGGCACGTCGCTGTGGCTGCCGCCGGAGCTCATGGAGGACGTCTGCGCGACGGGTTCTCCCGCCGAGGTATTCGTTCGCCTGCGCAACGACGACCTGCAGCTTTCGCTCGAGGAGCGGGCCCGCTTGCTCTATGTTGCCATGACGCGTGCGCGCGAGCTGGTGATCTTGGCGATGGATGCCGGCGTGAGCCGTGGCAAGGTGACGGTGCCGACCTTCGACGTCGAGACCGATCTGACCTACGACGTGCTGCGCCGTATTTTGCCGACCGACGCTCTGGACATGCCACAGCTCGATTCCGACCGCCTGGTGTTCGACAACTCCCAGCCGGGCGACTACGAGCTCATTTCGCTCGCGGACTTTACCTTTGGCGAGCAGGCGTTTGAGGCCAACGCTTCACTGGATGCCGAGGGCAGGCTTGTCCGCGGCGATGCGGGGCCGGAGGGCGCCGGTGCAGATGCCCGCGCCGCCGTCCCCGGTCCTGCCGACCCCGAGCCCGATGCGTTTGAGCTCGTGTATCCCCAGGCGGTGGGCGTGCGCATGGGCATCTGCCCGTATCCGATGCGTGATTCGTATAGCTACTCGTCAATCGCCGCGGCACTCCATGCCGAGACGGAAGACCGTGCCGCCGAGGCTCGTGTTCCCATGGACGAGGCTGGCGATGATGCGGAGTCGGATGGCTCGGAGATGACGGATGCAGACGTGGCCGCTGTCGAGCCCGCCGGCAATCCCATGGCGCTGGGCTCGGCCTTCCACGCCGCCTGCCAGTGGCTCATCGAGATGGGTGCCGACGCGTTGCCCGCCGCGCGTGCCGATGCGCTGGCACGCTTGTGGCGCCTGACGCCGGAGCAGCGCGAACGCTTCGACGTTGCCCTGGACCGCTGGCTCAAGTCGGCTGTTCGTGCCGACCTGCTCGCGTGGCCGTGCGTTCGCGCCGAGGTGCCGTTCTTTTCGCTGGGCTGCGAGGACGAGGACATCGCTCGCTACGGTGCCTATGCCGAGGGCGCCATCGATGCACTGGCCACCGACCCGGCCGATCCGTCGCGCGCCCTGGTCATTGATTACAAGACGGGCGGCACGCCGGACGAGACGCCGGACCAGCTGCTCGAGAAGCACGCCCTGCAGGCGCGCGTTTACGCCGACGTGTTGCACAAGGCGGGCTTTGAGGCCGTGACCGTCAAGTTCGTCCGCGTGGAGCAGGCGAATCCAGCCATCTTCGTCGAACCCGCCGAACCTCAAGTAGTCACCTACAATCTCTAGCCCTCAGATAACTTGCGGTGGAATACGGACTGTTTTGGCCAAAAAAGCCGCCAAACAGTCCGCATTTCACCGCAACTCAATAGGAGCCGTGTTGGTTTGGCTAGGTTCGGGTGGCGTCCGCGCCGTGCGGTAAAATCGTTCAGTCAGAACACGAACCCGCATCGGAGCTCATCACATGGCATTCGTCCATCTGCACAATCACACTGTTTTCTCCATGCTCGACGGCGCAACCCGTATCCAGGATATGGTCAACCGTGCCGTTGAGCTTGGCATGCCCGCTGTGGCCATTACCGACCACGGCTACATGTATGGCGTGCCCGACCTGGCACTGGCCTGCGACGCCGTCAACCACAACACGCCCGAATACAAAACCTGGAGCCACGACAAGGCCTTCTTGGAAAAGGACCGCCGCGACGAGCTGGTGGAGCCCGATCCCGAGGCAAACCCGCGCGAGCATGCCCAGTATGTGAAGGACATGGCCATGTGGGACGAGAAGGGCAACATCGACGAGCTCAAGCCGCCCCTGGTCATTAAGCCCATCTTTGGTTGCGAGGTCTACTTTACGCCGGACGAGACGCTCGCCCGCGACCACAAGCCCGAGCTCTACCACATGATCCTTCTGGCCAAGGACCAGGAGGGCTACGTCAACCTAATGCAGACAGTCTCCGAGGCCGCCGTGCAGGGCTTTTACTACAAGCCGCGTGTGACGCTCGACAACCTGCGCCGCCATGCCAAGGGCATGATCTGCACGAGCGCCTGTATCGCCGGCATCATCCCCAAATACATCGACCGTGGCGACATGGAAGGTGCCATCAAATGGGCCGAGACTTTCCGTGACACCTTCGACCCCGGCGACTTCTATATCGAGATCCAGGAACACGGCATCACGACCGACAACGGTCTGACCGACGAGCAGATGGACCGCACGCTCATCGATATCGCCAAGCAGGTGGGCGTCAAGGTCATCGCCACCAACGACTTCCACTACCTGCGCCGCGAGGATGCGCCCGTGCAGGACGTCATCATGTGCATTGGCATGAACGCCAAAGTCGATGACCCTAACCGCATGCGCATGACCGGCTCGGAGTTTTACATGAAGACCGAGGAGGAGATGCGGGCGATGTTCCCGTATTGCCCCGAGGCCTGCGACAACACGCTTGAGATTGCCGACAAGTGCTACGTGGAGCTGGACTGGGACTCCATCATCCTGCCGCGCTTCCCGTTGCTCGATCCCGGCGAGACGCACGAGAGCCAGTTCCGCCGCGAGTGCGAGAAGGGCCTGCGCCAGCACTACGGTGACGACTGGGCCACACGCGAGATCGGTGGCGTCAACATCAAAGAGCGCTTTGAGTACGAATACAAGGTCATCTGCGACAAGGGCTTTGCCGCCTACTTTTTGATCGTTGCCGAGTACGTGCAATGGGCCAAGGACAACGGCATCGGCGTCGGCCCCGGCCGTGGCTCGGCCGCCGGCGCTATCGTCGCCTACGCCATGAACATCACCGCGTTCGACCCGCTCGAAAACGGCTTGATGTTCGAGAGGTTCCTGTCCCCACAGCGTACCGAGATGCCCGATATCGATATGGACTTCGACGATGAGCGGCGCCTCGAGGTCGTGGAGCACGTTCGCCAGCTCTACGGTCCCGAGAAGGTCACCCACGTCATCACCTACTCGACCATCAAGGCCAAGCAGGCCATCAACGACGCCGCGCGCGTCCTGGACTACCCGGTCTACATGGGCCAGCGCCTGTCCAAGATGGTCTCGAGCGACCCCAAGGTCAAGCTCAAGCAGGTGCTCGACAAACAACCCGGCAAAGAGGATCTGTTTAACCCCGACTTTGCCGAGGCCTATAAAAAGGACGACGACGCCCGCCGCATCATCGACACGGCGCTCTCGATCGAGGGCCTCACCCGTGGCGAGGGCGTGCACGCGTGCGCCGTTCTGATCTGCCGCGACCCCGTCAACGAGCACGTGCCCACCAAGCTCGACACCAAGGGCGGCGTCGAGATTACCCAGTACGAGGGCCATACCGTTGCCGACATGGGCCTGCTCAAGATGGACTTCCTGGGCCTGCGCACGCTGACGGTTATCTCCAAGGCCAAGGCAAACATCAAAAAGAACTTCGGCATCGACATCAAAGAGGAAGAGATCCCCTTTGACGATCCCGAGATCTTTAAGCTCATGGGCTCCGGTCACACCGCCGGCGTCTTCCAGGTCGAGTCCGCCGGCATGACGGCCACGATCAAGAACATGAAGCCCACCGAGTACAAGCACGTCGTGGCATTGATCGCTCTGTACCGCCCGGGCCCGCTGGGCGCCGGCATGGTTTCGTCCTACATCAACCGTATGAACGGCAAGGAGCCGGCGGTCTCCTACGACGACCGCCTGGACGACATCCTGGGCGAAACCTACGGCACCATGGTCTACCAGGAGCAGGTTATGCTCATCTCCGTCGAGATGTGCGGCTTCTCCAAGGGCGAATCGGACTCGCGTATCCGTAAGCCCGTGGCTAAGAAAAAGATCAAGCTGCTCACGTCGACGGTGCTCCACTGGGAGGATGGCTCGGACGAGACCACCTACGACCACTGGATGAACGGCGCTATCAAGAACAACTACACGCGCGAGGTCGCCCAGAAGATTTGGGACGATGTTCTGGAGTTCGCATCTTACGCCTTTAACAAGTCGCACTCCGCCGGCTACGCCATCCTGGTTATGCAGACGGCGTGGCTCAAGGCGCACTATCCGCACGAGTACATGGCGGCCGTTCTGACGTCCTACACGGGCAAGACCGACAAGATCGTGCACTACGTCTCGGCATGCCGTCACGACGGCATCCCCGTGCTTTCGCCAGATGTCAACGAGTCCGGTACCGAGTTCACGGCTACCAAGGAGGGCGTGCGCTTTGGTCTGGCCGGCATCCGCGGCGTGGGCACCGGCGTGGCGCAGGCGATTATCGCCGAGCGCGAGGCGGGCGGTCCGTTTAAGACGCTGCACGACTTTGTCGAGCGTGTGGACTCGAGCCAGGCCAACCGTCGCGTGATCGAATCGCTGATCAAGGCAGGCGCCTTCGACTCCACGGGGTATCCGCGTCGCCAGATGATGCACTTTGTGGACAAGAACAACCCCGAGAACATCATCGACGCCGCAATAAAGCGCCAGAAGGATCGTGCGAGCGGCCAGACGTCGTTCTTCGACATGTTTGGCGACGTTGAGGGCTCGGGCTTTGAGGTGAGCGTGCCCGATCCGGATGGCCAGGAATGGGACCGCCACCTTAAGTTGAGCCAGGAGAAGGAGGTTCTGGGCATCTATGTCTCGGACCACCCGCTGCGCCCGTTTGAGTATGCGCTCAGTAAGGCGCGCGACTTCTCGTTCTCGCAGATCGACACCGGCTACGAAGTGCAGAACCCCACGGGCGGCACCATCAACCAGGAGATTCCCGAGGGCAAAGCGCTGTGGTGGGCCGGCATGGTCTCGAGCGTGTCCAAGCGCGTGACCAAAAACGGCGACCCCATGGGCATCGTGCAGCTTGAGGACATGGAAGGCGAGGCCACCGTCGTGGTGTTCCCCAAGACCTACAAGGAGGCCGAGGGGTATCTGTACGGCGAGGTCGATCCCGAGACCGGCGTGCAGCTGTCCGACGCGTTTGTGCGCATTAAGGGCAAACTCGAACGCTCGGACCGCGGCGACCAGATCATCGCGCAGGAGATCGTGCCGCTCGAGCTCAACGAGGAGAACAACAAGCCCAAGGTGTTTGAGGTCATGGTGCCCAACAGCCGCTTTAGCCAGGGCAATATGGCGCGCCTTGCCACGGTGTTCACCACCAACCCGGGCGGCGACCGTGTGGAGATCTTTATCGAGCAGGTGGACGGGCGCGTGCTACGTGCCGAGGTTCCGGCGAAGGTTAATGCGCGCTCGATTCCGCTGCTGGCAGAGGCAAAGGCTATCGTCGGCAACCAAGGCCGCGTGACGGTTATCTAAAATGATTTTGCTGGGGTAGCTAATTTGGGACGGGGCTATTTTAGCTACCCTTTGACTGACGGCGAATGAGCCAGGGTCGGAATACATCTCAACCGACATATGGGGGTAGCTAAAATAGCCCCGTCCCAAATTAGCTACCCTGTGTGGATTGGAGGAAGTGATGGCACAGGGGACGTTTGTGCAGGCACTCCGGAAAGAGGCGGCGCTGAGCGGTACCTTTATGAAGGGCCGCTCGCTCATGCTCAACGGCGCCGTGCTGTCGATTGAGGACAGCGGCTCGCGCTTCTCCAAAAACGTGACGGTTGAGGGCTCGGTGCGCGGTTCGCGTGGCGACCTGTACAAGACGCACGTGGCGCTCGACATGGACGAGCACGAGGTGATCGACTACGACTGCGATTGCCCCGCTGCCTATCGCTACCCCGGCATGTGCAAGCATGCCATCGCCACAGCGCTGGCATACCTGGACGCCAGCGGCATTGAGCCTGTTGAGGGGCTGCGCACACCGGTTCGCACGTTTACGGCGCAGCCGAAACAGCCCGCGCGCACCGCGCCCAAAGCGCCGGCCGTCAACCCCAACTTTCCCTTTCCGGCACCCGTCCCCACGAGCCCCAGCCTCATGGCGGCGCTCTCCGATCTTTCGGACGCGCGCATGGATGAGCTGGCGAGCATGCGCCGCAAGCTTGCCGGCAGTGTGGATCCCGATGCCCCCAAGGCGGTGTTGGAGCCCTCGCTGGTGCCGTACTACAATCCGCTGTTCGCCGACCGCTTTAGCTGGGCGCTCGAGTTCCGCATTCGCTGCGGTTCGGTGTCCTACGTGGTCAAGGATATCGACGGCATGGCCGACGCCTACGTGCGCGGCGGCACCTTCTCGTACGGCAAGAAACTCACGTTTGTCCATTCACCTGAGGCCTTTGACGAAACATCGGCAAAGCTGCTCAACCTCGTTGTGACGACAGTTGCCTATCTCGATGACATCACAAGCTCGCGTTCGGCGTCGTACGACTTTGCCCGCAGTGGTTTTGTCGCCGAGCGTCAGTTGCCGCTGTCCGAGCATAGCATCGTATATGTGCTGGACCTGTTGCGCGGCCAGACCATCTCTTTTGAGCCCGCCTGGTCGCGGGGGACGACGACGCATCGCACCTATGACGTGGCGGTTGAGATGCCTCCGGAAGGGGAGGACGAGGCACTGTCTAAGCGCCCACCGCTCCTTGCCGCCAAGATCGCGCCGGCGGCCGGTGGCAGCTACGACCTGCGTCTGCCCGCCGATATGTACTGCTTTGCCTCGGGCGACGTTGCCTATCTGGTCGACACGCACCGCGCGCGCCGCGCCGATGCGGCGTTTGCCCAGCATGCCGCACCGTTTCTGTCGCGTCTGCTGCCCTGTCGCACGCCGGTCCATATCGCCGCCGAGCAGGTGGGCGAATTCTGCCGCATGGCACTGCCCGTGCTGCGCGAATACACCGACCTCACCGCTCCCGCCGTGCTCGACACCGTGGCACCCGAGCCGAGCTTTGCCATGGCAATCGGCGTCGACGATGGGCTCGTGACCTGCAAAATTACGGTTTCCTACGGCGACTGGTCGGCAGATCTCTTTAGTCTGGGCGCTCCGGGCAGCCCCTTCGAAGAGCAGCGCCCGGGCGTGCCGCCGCGCGATGAGGTGGCAGAGTTTCGCATTATGGACACGGCGGCCCTGTATTTCGACTTTTACGAGGGCGGTCTGGCGTTTGAGGAACGCGATGACGAGAGCCTGTTCCACTTGCTGACCGAGGGCCTGTCTGCCCTGTCCGAGCTGGGCGAGGTCATGCTCAGCGACCGCTTGCGCCAGGTCTCGGTCCGCCCTGCGCCCAAGCTTTCGGTGCGTGCGACCGTCAAGAGTAACCTGCTCGACGTTGAGCTGGGCGCGAGCGGCCTTTCGGCGGCAGACCTTGCCATCTACCTTGACTCCTACAAGCGTCACCAGACGTTTGCGCGTCTCACGTCGGGCGACATCATTCGCCTGGACGAGGGCGCTCGTGCCGCGTTTGGTCTTGCCGAGGACCTGGGCGTCGATGCCGTCGACCTGCTCGACGGCGTGTCGCTTCCCGCGTCGAGCACCCTTTTTGTCGACAGCATGCTCGCGCGCACGCCGGCGCTCGAGGCCGATCGCGACGCGGCGTTCCACCGCACCGTCGAGCGCCTGGACACGCTCGGCAAGATGGATTTTACGGTGCCGGTCTCGCTCAAGGCCACTCTGCGCGGCTATCAGGTCGACGGCTACCAGTGGCTCGGCTCGCTCGAGCACCTGGGCCTCGGTGGCATCTTGGCCGACGATATGGGCCTAGGTAAAACGCTGCAGATGATCGCACATATCCTGGCGCGCGTGGAGGCGGGGGACGCTAAGCCCACGCTTGTGGTGTGCCCTGCGTCGCTTGTGTACAACTGGACCGCCGAGCTGGAGCGCTTTGCCCCGTCGCTCGATGTGTGTGCCATCGTGGGCGCCAAGGCGCAGCGTCGCGTACAGATTGCCGGCGTGGTCGAGCATAACGTGGTTGTAACGTCGTATGACCTTATGCGGCGCGATATCGACGAGTACATCGAGCAGGACTTTGCTCGCGTGGTGCTCGACGAGGCCCAGTACATTAAAAACCCGCTCACCCAGGTGGCGCGCGCCGCCAAGCGCCTGCCGGCCGGCGTGCGCTTTGCCCTGACGGGCACGCCCATCGAAAACCGCCTATCCGAGCTCTGGAGCATCTTCGACTTTTTGATGCCGGGCCTGCTTGGCACGCGCGAGTCGTTTGCCAAGCGCTTCGAAAGTCCGGCCGAGCACGCCGAAGGTGACAGCGCCGCTCGCCTGCAGGCGCTCGTGTCGCCGTTTGTGCTGCGCCGTGTCAAGGAAGACGTGGTGGCCGATCTGCCCGAGAAGATCGAGGATACGGTCATGGCGCAGCTCACCGGCGAGCAGCGCAGGCTTTACCTGGCAAACCAGGACCGCATCGCCCAGCAGGTGCAGCACCGCGAGGCATCCGAGTTTAAGAAAGACAAGCTCAAGGTGCTCGCCGAGCTCACCAAGCTGCGCCAGATCTGCTGCGACCCGCGTCTGCACTACGAGGATTACAAGGCGGGGAGCGCCAAGCTCGATACGTGCATGGAGCTCGTGCACGGCGCACTCGACAGCGGGCATCGCATCCTGTTGTTCAGCCAGTTTACGGGTATGCTCGATATCATCGGCAAGCGCTTGGCCAAGGAGGACATCGCCTTCCTTAAGCTCACGGGCGCTTCGTCTAAGGAGAGCCGCGCCAAGATGGTCGCGCAGTTCCAAGCGGGCGAGGTTCCGGTCTTTTTGATTTCGCTCAAGGCGGGCGGCGTGGGCCTTAACCTGACGGCGGCCGACGTGGTCATCCACTACGACCCGTGGTGGAACGTGGCCGCGCAGGACCAGGCGACTGACCGCGCACATCGTATTGGCCAGCAGCATACCGTGACCGTGTACAAGCTCATCGCCAAGGACACGATCGAGGAACGCATTATGCAGATGCAGGAGTCCAAGCGCGACCTGGTCAACAGCGTACTCGGCGGCGACGGCATCTCGTCGGCGTTGTTTACCCGCGAAGATGTTCTGGCGCTGCTGGGCGGCGACGGGCGCTAGCCGCGCGCGGGGTGGGACTGCTGGAGTGGGCAGGACGGTCGACGCATTTTGGCCCGACCGCTTGCCTGATCCGTTATGTGTTCATTTGCAATGCCGTGGATGGTTTGTCTGCCTTTGGGCATAAGAACCATCAAGAACATTGGCACATCAGCAAAGGAGAACATCATGGCGAAATTCTTTAAGGACCCCGACGGTAAGCTCATCGCTGCCCTTGGCGACGACGTTGCGACCCCTGCCGGTTGCACGGAGCTGACCGCAAACACTGAGGACGCGGCGCACGAGAAGCACGTGCCTGTTGTCGAGACCGAGCGCGACGGTCACGTGATTCGCGCACGCGTTGGCTCGGTCGAGCACCCCAGCCTGCCCGAGCACTACATTGAGTGGATTGCCCTTGAGGCCGAGGGCCGCTTAGAGGTCCATTACCTTGAGCCCGGCATGAAACCCGCGACGTTTTTCGCGGGCGGCTCCAAGACCGGTACCGTCTATGCCTACTGCAACCTGCACGGGCTGTGGTCCGCGACATTCTAGGAGCGCGCCCCCGCTCGGGGTATCATAGCTAGCATATGCACATGCAAGCGCCGACTGCATTATGCGGCCGGCGCTTTTACTACGATTTCGATGGTTTACGACGGAAAGGGCTGAGCCATGAAGCTCGCGCTTGCACAGATCGATATGCGCCTGGGTGATATTGAGGGCATTTGCGGCCGCATCGAGGACCAGGCTCGTCTGGCCCACGAGCGCGGAGCGCGCGTGCTGTGCGTTCCGGCTCCGCTCTTTATGGGCGCCATGCCCGGTGGCCTGGTGGGCGCTGCCGACTTTGAGCACGACATGCTTGCCGGCTTGACTGGTGTCGCCGAGCGTATCCAGGAGCTTGACATGATCTGCATCGTGCCCGCGGCGGTTTCGTTTGAGGGCCAGCCGCTGCTCGACTACATGATGCTCAAGGACGGTCATGTGGTGCCGGCGCGTTCGAGCATTGCCCTGCAGCGTGGCGAGAACAACGACACGCGTTGGGCGCCGCCGGTGTTCGACGTGGACGGCGTGCGCATCGCCGTGATTTTTGACTTGGACCGCGAGCTCGAGATGTTGCCGACCGGCGTCGACCTCATCGCGTATTTCCAATTCAACGCGTTTGACATGACCGACCGCGAGACTGCCGCCATTGCCGCCGTTCGCAGCGGCGCCTACCGCAAGATCGCATCCAAGCGCAGCGTGTGGTTTGCCTGCATGGCGCCGGTCGGCGCCTATGACGAGTCGGTGTATACCGGCGGTTCGTTTGTGCTCGACGACTGCGGTCGCGTGGTGGCCCAGGCGCCGTGTTTTGAAGAGAGCCTGCTGGTCCAGGAGATTCAGCGTGGCGTGATGCTCGATGCCCTGGAAGATCACGAACTGCCCGAGTTCCGTTCCGAGGAGTGGCTGTGGCAGGCGCTGGTGCTCGCCGTGCGCGACAACGCCCGAGCCCACGGTGCGTCGCGTGCTGTGGTGGCACTCGAGGGTGACTTGCCGTCGTCCCTGCTAGCGGCGCTGGCCGTCGACGCCCTGGGCCCGCGCAATGTGATTGGCCTGGTGCTGGGGCGCAACCGTATCTTTACGCCGGCGCAGGAAGAGGCCGAGGCTGCCCGCTGTTCTGCTGTTCGCTCAATCGCCGAGCGCTTGCACATTCGCACCGTCGAGCGCGATGCACCGGATGCGGCGCGTGTGCTCGACCGCGATGTGTCGGCGGGCGATGCCGAGCGTCTGCGCTCGCGCACGCTGGGCCTCATGCTGGAGGACACGGCGCTCGAGCTGGGTGCGATGGCGCTGAGCCCGCTGTCCAAAACTGAGTACGCGCTGGCGGCGCCCGCGCTTTGCGGTGGCTACCAGGGCGATTATGCGCCCTTTGGCGATGTGTACCTGTCGACGCTCGAGTTTGTGGCGCGCGTACGTAACCGTACGTCTGCCGTGGTGCCGCAGGAGCTCGTGACGCTCAACGCGGTGGAGGATTGCATGGAGCGCGTGCTGGCGCAAGCGCTCTCGACGCTCGACGGTCCGGTCGATATGCTCGACCGCGCGGCACAGCTGCTCGGCGGGCTTGAGCCGGGTGAGGTCGATGGCGCGCTCGAGGCGCACGTGGACCGCAATCGATCTTTCGACGACATCCCAATGGCCGCCGGCAAGCCCGAGGCTTGCTCGCTGCTGCTGATGCTCGTTCGACAGGGTGAGGCTTCCCGTCGCATGCTGCCGACGGCGCCGATCGTCTCGGCCCGTTCGTTTGCCGAGCGTGCCTGGCCGTATATGCTCGCGTGGTCCGACCTGGGGCTTAACGGCAAGGAGCGTATGACGGTCGATTCGCTGGCGCGCGCCGAGGTGCGCCGTTTTGCCGACGAGGATACGAGCGAGCGCGTGCGAAACGAGATGATGGGCGTGCTGGGCGAGCTACTGGGTATTTCGCCCGAGCAAATGGAGGAGCTGCGCTCTGAGGACGGTCAGCGTCGTTTGCACGAGGGAATGAAAAAGTTCGAGGGCGAGGTTCAGGACGCCATCGATAAGATGATGGGCGGTCAGGGCGGCTCTCAAGGTAGTCCCCAGGGTGGCCCGATGCCGCATCCGCCAGTAGATCCGAGGCAGTTCCCCTTTTTCTCGCAGAACTAACTATGGGATAGGGCCAAGGTTACGCGGTTTTACCAAACCGCGTAACGAGTCGACGCTGCGCGAGCCCCTGCCGGGCAATCTGCCGCTCAAACCGTCGCTTGCGTACAGAAGTACGCGGCGCTCCTCTTTCGCGACACCTTGCCACGGCAGGGACTCGCTCGCTGACTTATGCTCAACCTATGGTTAAACCTTGCTTGCTAGATACGGTCGCTGTTGTGTTATTCTAGAACAGACGTTCGTGAATGATGCGCGGGGCCTTGTCTTGCGCTGTGCTTGTGGCGAGGGGAGGTTGGCTTGGTTATCTTGGGCATTGACCCCGGTTTGGCTCATACGGGTTGGGGGATTATCGAGGAGCGGCGCGGCGAGGTTCGCTGCCGTGCCTACGGTTGTATCGAGACCAGCGCGGGCAGTCCGCTCGCGGTGCGCCTGTCGCATATCGCCCGCGACCTCAAGGGTGTCGTGGAGCGTTATCGACCCGATACCGCTGCTATCGAGAGCATTTACTTTGGTGCTAACGTTCGCTCGGCAATTCCTACGGCGCATGCCCGCGGGGCTGCACTCGTGGCGCTGTCGGAATGCGCGCTCGAGATTGGCGAATACACGCCCATGCAGATCAAGCAGGCTGTGGTGGGCACCGGCGCCGCGGACAAGCGGCAGGTCGCCTACATGGTACGCACGCTAACGCAGCTCGACCACGACCCGCATCCCGACCATGCCGCCGATGCCCTGGCTTGCGCCATCTGCCACGTAAACCTCAGCCGCACCCGGGCGCTTACCGGTGGCGAGTTCTATCAACAGAGAGGAACCGGATACTGATGATTTCCCAGCTCCACGGAACGCTTGTCGAGGCCACGATGAGCTCTGCTGTCGTCGATGTGTCGGGCGTTGGCTTTGAGCTCGGCATTTCGGGCAGCACTGCGGCCACGTTGCCGACGCCCGGCGGCGAGGTCCGCCTCTACACGCGTATGCAGGTGCGCGAGGACGCCATGACACTTTTCGGTTTTTCCTCAAAGGATGAGCGCACGATGTTCGATCGGCTCGTGTCTGTCTCGGGCGTTGGCCCGCGCTTGGCGCTCGCCGTGCTCTCTACCTATACCGTGGGGCAGCTGTATTCGCTGGTGATGGCCGAGGACGACAAGGGCATGGCCAAGGTACCCGGTGTGGGCAAAAAGACAGCTCAGCGCCTGATCCTGGAGCTCAAGAGCACCTTTGCCAAGGATAAGGGCTTTGTGCCGGTCGACGTGATTCCCGGCCAGGTTGCGATGCCGGTTCCCGCCGCCGCTCCTTCGGCGATCGATGACGCCCGTGCGGCGCTCCTTTCCATGGGCTTTAGTCCGCAGGAGACCGATGTTGCCCTGAGCGGGTATGATGGGCAGAATATGCGTGTCGAGGATCTGCTCGGCGCGGCGCTTAAGCGACTCGGAATGGATGCGTGATGTGGGAAGCCGATGACTCTCAGGACCTGTGGGCGACGCCCGGCAACTCGCCGGCGGCATCCATGGCGCACGGCGAGCGCATGGTGGGCTCGGAGCTGACGGCCGAGGACCTCGATGTCGACCGCACCTTGCGCCCCCAGCGCCTGGACGATTACTGTGGCCAGGAGCACATCAAGCAGAGCCTGCGCGTGTTGATCGAAGCGGCGCAGAGCCGTGGCGAGACGCTCGACCACGTGATCTTCTCGGGTCCTCCGGGCCTGGGCAAGACCACGCTGGCCACCGTTATCGCCAACGAGCTGGGCGCTCAGATCAAGACCACGAGTGGCCCTGCCATCGCGCGCACGGGCGACCTGGCGGCCATCCTTACTAACTTGCAGCCGGGTGATGTGCTGTTTATCGACGAGATCCACCGCCTCAACCGTTCGGTCGAGGAGGTCCTGTACCCCGCGATGGAGGACTTTGCCCTCGATATCGTGATTGGCAAGGGTCCGGCGGCGCGCTCGATTCGCCTGGATATTCCCAAGTTTACGCTGGTAGCGGCAACGACCCGCTCAGGCATGTTGACCGGCCCGTTGCGCGACCGCTTTGGCATTTCATATCGCCTGGATTACTACACGGTCGAGGAGCTCGCGCAGATTGTGACGCGCTCGGCGACTATCCTGGGCGTGACGATTGACCATCCCAGTGCACTCGAGATCGGCTCGCGTTCGCGCGGCACGCCACGTCTTGCCAACCGTCTGCTCAAGCGCGTGCGCGATTACGCACAGGTGCGCGGCAACGGTCCCATCGAGCTCGATATCTGTCGCCAAGCGCTTGAGTTCTTCGAGATCGATGAGCTCGGTCTGGACTGGATGGATATTCGCATTTTGGAGACGCTCGCTAAGACGTTCTCCGGTCGTGCCGTGGGACTTACGACCCTTGCCAGCGCGGTGGGCGAGGACCCGGGCACGCTCGAGGATGTCTATGAGCCCTATTTGCTGCAGTGCGGGTTGATGATTCGTACGCCGCAGGGCCGTCAGGCAACCCTTCGCACCTTTGAGCACCTGGGGATTGAACCTACCGTTTAGGGCGCTTTGTTTTGGCGGGCTGTTGGACTATCGCTGGGCATCGGGTAAACATATCGCCGTTCATCGGTTATGGGCGTTTTACTATTGCGCGCCCGTGCTATGCTGAATTGGTCTTTTTCTCATTCGGTAACGAAAGGACCGCCCATGCCTACTGACATCGAAATCGCACGTTCTGTCACGCCACTGCCTATTACCGAGGTGGCCAAGAACGCCGGCGTCGACGTTAAGCACCTTATTCCGTACGGCTTCGACAAGGCTAAGGTCGACTATTCACTGCTCAACGAGCCGACTGATCACCAGGCCAAGCTCGTCCTCGTGACCGCTATCAACCCAACGCCCGCGGGCGAGGGCAAGACCACCACGACCATCGGTCTGGCCGACGGCCTGCGTCGTCGCGGCGTCAAGAGTGCTGTTGCCCTGCGCGAGCCTTCGCTCGGCCCCGTCTTTGGCGTTAAGGGCGGTGCTGCCGGCGGCGGCTGGGCTCAGGTCATCCCCATGGAGGATATCAACCTGCACTTTACCGGCGACTTCCACGCTATCGGTGCCGCCAATAACCTGCTGGCCGCCATGCTAGATAACCACATCCAGCAGGGCAATCAGCTCGGTATTGACGTTAAGCGCATCACTTGGAAGCGCGTCGTCGATATGAACGACCGTCAGCTGCGCCACGTCATCGACGGCATTGGCGGTAAGGCCCAGGGCGTGCCGCGCGAGGACGGCTTCGATATCACCGTCGCCTCCGAGGTCATGGCAATCCTGTGCCTGTCCACGAGCATCAACGATCTTAAGGAGCGCTTGGGCGAGATCGTTGTCGGCTACAGCTATGCCGGCGAGCCCGTCCGTGCCCGCGACCTCAAGGCCCAGGGTGCCATGGCCGCGTTGCTTAAGGACGCGCTCAAGCCCAATCTGGTGCAAACGCTCGAGGGCACGCCCGCGTTTGTCCACGGCGGTCCCTTCGCCAACATTGCCCACGGCTGCAACTCTATCATGGCCACGCGTATGGCCATGCATTTTGGCGATGTTGCCATTACCGAGGCCGGCTTTGGCGCCGACCTGGGCGCCGAGAAGTTCCTCGATATCAAGTGCCGCATGACGGGCGTTCGCCCCAGCGCCGTCGTGATCGTCGCGACCGCTCGTGCGCTTAAGTACAACGGTGGCGTCGCCAAAGCCGACCTCAACGAGGAGAACCTCGAGGCACTCAAGGCTGGCATGCCCAACCTGCTGCGTCACGTCGACAACATCCAGAACGTTTATGGTCTGCCCTGCGTGGTCGCCATCAACCGCTTCCCGACGGACACCGAGGCCGAGCTTGCGCTCATCGAGTCCGAGTGCCAGAAGCTCGGCGTCAACGTTAAGCTTTCTGAGGTCTGGGCCAAGGGCGGCGAGGGCGCGCTCGAGCTTGCCGATGAGGTCATGCGTCTGATTGAGCAGCCGAGTGAGTTTAAGTTTGCCTATGAGGACGGTGCCGATGTGGCCGACGCTCTCGAGGCCATTGCCACCAAGGTCTACCGCGCCGACGGCGTCGACTTTACGCCGGCCGCCAAGCGCCAGCTCGCCGAGCTGCGCGAGAACGGCTTTGGCAACCTGCCGGTGTGCGTCGCCAAGACGCAGTACAGCTTTAGCGACAACGCCAAGGCCCTGGGCGCTCCCGAGAACTTCCGCATCACGGTGCGTGAGCTCAAGGTTTCCGCCGGTGCCCACTTTGTGGTCGCACTGACTGGCAGCGTTCTGACCATGCCGGGCCTGCCCAAGATCCCCGCGGCCGAAAACATCGACGTCGACAACGACGGCAACATCACCGGCCTGTTCTAAGTCTGCTGTCCATAGCTGCTTGTCCGCCCCGCCGTGCCCACAAGGCCCTGCGGGGCTTTTTGATCCTTAGGCCCGCGCATGTCTTGTAGATACCGACGGACTCTGCCCATCATAGGCTTTTGCGCGGGTAGAATGCATGGATAACTTGAGGCTCACGCGCGACGGAAAGGAATCGTTGCATGGATCAGGACAAGACAACCGTGATGGGCGGCTACGGTTCCGCACATGCTGGTGATAGCGCCGACGCGACCCGTGTTGTTCCCAACTCCGGTTATGCCGACCCCGCCGCGACGCAGCCTTCTGCCGAGCCCACTCGGGTTATGGGCTATGGCGACACGGCGCAGGACCCTTACGCTGCATCTACGCAAAGCCCCTATGGCAACGCGGCGCCGGACCCGTTTGATTATGTGCCGCAGGATTCTTATGCTGCCTCGACGCCGAATCCCTATGATGACCTGCCGCAGAATCCCATTCCGCAGCCTCAGCAGACGACGTATATGCCTCGCACGGCGCAGCCTCGCTACGAGTCGCGCGAGCCGTATCGCGAGTACCCCAAGTCGATTCCACAATATGGCGAGGACGAGGAGAAGAAGCCGTCGCGTCCGTCGAGCGTGATCAAGAAAATCCTGATTGTGCTGGCGATCTTCTTTGCCTTGTCGGTCGTGTTCGCCATCGTGTCGGGCATGCTCAACAAGCGGGGCGCCACGACCGATGCCACGACCGAGCAGGCCGAGACCACCCAGTCTGCTGCCGTCGACCTGAGCGATATCCCGGGACAGTACTGGTCCAACGCCAAGAAGCTCCTCAAGTCGCGCGGAGCCGACCTTTCGAACGCCGTGATCCTGACCGACGATGGCTCAACGCCCGTCATCGATTCCAACTGGGTTGTTACGAATGCCTACTATAACGACAACGGCAACCTGGAGATTCAGCTCACGCACAAGAACAGCTATGGCAACTCGTCCGGCGGCCAAAGCGGTACCGACAGCTCGAGCTCCAATACGCTGGAGGACTTGAGCAACAAGGCGCAGGAGTTGGGAGACAAGGCGCAAGAGCTGGGCGACACGGCACAAAACCTGGGCGATACCGCGCAGAACTTGGGCGGCTTGGCGACGGATGCCTGGAACGCCCTGCAAAACGGCATCTCGGGCGCGCAGGGAAACTAGCTGTTAAGCAGGCTACAGCTGCTCGGCCGGACGGTCGGGCGAGCTAAAGCCCGAGTCAAACGTAACGACGCATGAGACGTCGGGCCGGCGCTCGTGCACGATGCGCGTGACGAGCTCCAGCAGCTCCTCGTCGGATATGTCAAAGCCGTCGGGACGCACAAGGTCAAACGAAACGAACCCGTCGTGCTCGTGCAGGTCGTGGATGGAGAGCGCGGGATCGATCTGCATGACGCCGCGCTTGACCCAGCCGCGCAGGTCGTCGCCGGTTGTCGCGATGGGGTCGCAGTGCAGCGTGATATCGATGCCCATCTGGCGCTTGATGTCGTGCTCGATGGTGTCCAGAATCTCGTGGTGCTCAAATGCGTCGCCCTCGCCAGGCATCTCCACGTGGGCGCTGGCAAACTGACGACCGGGGCCGTAGTCGTGCACCATCAGGTCGTGTGTGCCCAAGACCTGTGGATAGGACATGATCTTGTCGCGGATTGTCTGGACGAGCTTGGGGTCGGGCGCTTGCCCCAGCAACGGGCTGATGGCGTCGCGCACTAGGCCCATGCCGCTGATGCAGATGAAGATGCCCACACCCAGGCCTGCCCAGCCATCGAGGTCAAAGCCGGTCGTCTGCGAAATAAGCGCCGCCACCAAGACCGAGCCCGAGGTGATGACGTCGTTTTTGGAGTCCTGTGCCGTGGCGATGAGCGTCTCCGAGTCGATGCGATCGCCCAGCGTGCGGTTGAACGCTGCCATCCAGAGCTTAACGAGCATGGACAAGACGAGGGCGGCTAAGGAGAGCACCGAATATGCAGTGGGGGAAGGCTTGATGATCTTAGTGACCGACTCGAGGATCAGATTGATGCCGACGGCGCAAACCAGGACGGCGACGAACAGGCCGGCGAGGTACTCATAGCGACCGTGGCCATAGGGGTGGCCTTCGTCTGCCGGGCGGCTGGCAAGGCGGAACCCGAGCAGGCTCACGATGTTGCTCGAGGCATCGGAGAGGTTGTTGAAAGCGTCGGCGATGAGGGAGACGGAGCCGGCGAGCAGGCCCGCGATGCCCTTGGCCAGGCACAGGGTGATGTTGAGGCCAATGCAGACGAGGCCTGCGGAAAAGCCCGCGTTGGTGCGGCAAGATGCATCGACCGGCTCGCTCTCGCTGCCGGGAACAAGCGTATGTACCAGCCGATTTACAAATAGCATAGCGGTCGTCCTCACAATCATGTTTAAGGGGATAGTGTAGCTCGCGCGGGGGCGCCGTGCACCGATGCTCAGAAAATGCAGCAATAGTCTGCCGGTGCTAACGAGCGAGCCTTCTCGTCTGCCTGGGTGGTCCATTTTGGGCCACATGGGTATGGGCATGTGCCTGCTTGCTCGACATACTTAATGTCGACAGCCCCTGTGCAAAGGAGGACGTTTCCATGGACGAGATGTTTGCCATTAAATGTCAAAACTGCGGCGGCCCTATGTACTCGCACCAGGCTAAGCGCAGCTTTGAGTGCGCCTATTGCGGCACGGTCGTTCCGTGGCAGGCTGATGCGGGGGAGCCCAAGAGCGCCCTGGGCATTCGCCATACGCCGGTGACGGTGGTGGATGGACTGCTCAAGCTCACGCATGTGTCGCAACTCGAGCGCCCGGAGGACCCGGACTGGTATTTCTTCAATGCGCACTGGCGCAATCAGTCGGTTCTGGAACATCTGCTGTGGGAGGATCGCGGCACGGCGCAGGAGTTCCAAGAGGCCACGCATGTGAGCATTCCTTGCCCCTTCTGCGGAGCGTCCTTTGAGGGCGAGTCGACCCAGCGTGTGTTCGAGTGCCCGTCCTGCGGCAACAAGATCGGCATTGCCGACCTGCTCAAGCCCGGTACGTTTAGCAAGCGTCTGACCATGGGCGTGGGTGCGGAATATGTGCCGGAGCAGGGCATTCCCTGCGAGATTTCGCCGCAGCAGGCACGTGCCAACGCACTGCAGCTGGTGCGCCAGTACCCCGACGCCTTTGCCGGGCACAACGTGGAAGATGCGATCCAAAACGACATGATGCTCTTCTATTTCCCCATGGCGCTGGCGGACCTGCGCATGATGGCGAGCTTCCCGGGCAAGGGCCTGAGCAAGGAAACCCTGGTGTACTACGAGGTGCTCGACTGGGCATACCCCAGGGCAAACTACCTGGATGTTCGCCTTATGGGTATTTTGGAGCCGTGGGACTATGCCAAGGTTGGGCCGTTTGACCCTGCCATGCAGGAAGGTGACTTCCGCGTTGTCTCCGTCGATGCGTCTACCAAGGACCAGGTGGTCATTGATAAGTTGGCGCTCGACGTTGCGGGCAACGACGCCGAGGCGGTACTGGGGCTCAATAAAAAGAGCATCCGCACCTGGGCGCGCAAGGCCCGCAAGCATAAGGACGGCCTGGTGATGGTGCCGGTCTACTTTGTCGATCGTCCGGCGACGGATGGCCGCGATGGCGAGCAGGTGCGCATTGCCGTAAACGGCCAGACGGGTCGTGCGGCCGCGGTGGTGTTTAGCGACAAGCGCGAAACGCATATCGTGGCGCCGCTCAGCCCGAGCCTGCATCTGTCCGGTGAGAGCACCGTACACGCCACGCCCGTCGAGGTCAAATACGTTAAATCGCCGTTCCTATACCAGATCGTGCGCCGTGGAGACGGCGAGCAGCCGCACCAGGTGGCAGCGGTTGCCGAGGGTTCCTACCGAGAAGAAAAGCCCAAACGCCGCGGTCTGCTGGGTGCGCTATTTGGGAAGTAGGGGAGCGGTGCTGGTTAGTCTTATGACGCGATAGCCAGGGATATGGAGCAACTCACGGGAGCGCGGGCTGCCGTCTGATTGTTTGAGGGTGCCAGATGTAAATAAACAGTGGAGCGGCTGCAAAAGAGCCTCCTCACTGGGTAAAATGAGGTTGTGCCGCGGAACCCGCTCCTCAGCGCTTAAACTTCGGAGACGCGGGCAACGCAGGTATTATCGTCTAGGGCCGGCTGCAACCGGCCCTTTTCATGACTCCCTTCGCTATCCGTTACTGCTTATATTCCCGCCAGATCGCGTAGAGGTTCCGGGCAATGCCGGTCACATACATCGAGAGGCGCAGGATTTCAAGAAACAAGTTCATAGGCTTCACCCCAATCGGAGATCGGAGCGTTGCCCGCAGGCGGATTCCGCGGCAGTCAAGATTTTACCTCACAGGCCGCGGTGGGAGACATCCTACCCATCCCATGGTTCGGAACAGTGTCGATCTAGCGGGCAATCAAACCTCTAGCACTCTTTGAATTGGGCAAGCATCTGCCCGAAGAAGCTTAGTTCGGATGGCTCATAAATGAGCGAACCGCCGTCCGCGGTCCTGTAGACCCCGCAGGGGAGGTAACGCCCGTCGGGGAGGACATAGAGGTTGGCTTCTTCCTTCAGTCCTGCTGGAAATAGCGGAGTCCCGTTTTCGTCCACTTGGAACTCGTCTATATTTGCGATCTCTCTTTCCATAGTGCCTCCTGGTCAGTTTCTATCGTAAGTGCGCCCTAAAACAAACACTGCTCAATCAGCTCTTTACCGCGTAGGGTGTCGATCCATTCCTGCGGGATGGCTCTGAGACCGTAGGCCGTGCCGGCGAGGGCGCCGGCAACGGCTGCGGTGGTGTCGGTGTCGTCGCCCAGGTTGACGGCGGCAAGCGCGCAATCTTCGTAGCTGTTAGTGTTGACGAAGCACCAAGTGGCTGCCTTAAGCGTGTCGCGCACGAAGCCACCGGACCTGATTTCGTACTCGGGTGCGCTTTTCAGCTGCAACGCCCACGAGGGGAGCGCGCCGTTCATCACATCCCTCATCAGTTCGACAAATATGATGCACGCGTCGGTCGACGTTCTGTGGGCGTGCGTAATCGCTGAGACCTTGCTGACCTCTTCGTCTGTCGCATCGGTGAACGCTAGGGGAGCGATGCGCATGAGCGAACCGTTGCCGTTGTCGCGCTCGCCGGAGCCTCCTTTGCCGGTGTGCAAGGCACGGGCGGTCGTACCACCGTAATCGAAAACGCCGTCGATCGTATACTCGCCACGGGCAATCCAGCTTACGAACTTGTCGCGCATGTCTGTGGTGTCGATATGCCCGAGCTCCCTAATCGAGTCACAGGTAGCAAGCGTCATAGATGTGTCGTCGCTCCAGGTGCCGGCGGGCTGCCCATGCGTGCCGTAGCCGATCATGTCGGTGCATTCGAACGTGCCACGAGACCTGAACTCGTAGGGAACGCCCAACGCGTCGCCGACGGCGAGCCCATAGATGCAGTCGCGCAGTGTTGTTTTCGGTCTGTCTGTCAAGGAAAGCTCCTTTTATGCTCTGTCGGGAATTCGTGATAACCTGCGGCAGCGTGTCAGGTTCAATTCGGAACGCAGTGCGATCCGAATTGGGGGAGCCCGGCGGCAAACATGCTTTGCTTGTTCATTGCGCAAGCGTGTGACGACCTAACCGAATCATTGGGGTTGAGACGGTTTCTCTCGATTCGCGACGCAGTGCGTCGCGAATCGAGAGAACTCAATGGCCGATATGTCAAAACGATATGCCCTGGCGTTCCTTTACACGGCAATAGGGACCTCTTTTGGGCGCCCTGCCTTTGGAGCGTCGGCGAGTCGTGCCTCGATGGAAGCTTTGGACACCATGCGCTTGGTGCCATCCTTCCAAGAATCCAACAGTCCTGCGTTTATCAGTTGCGATACCCGTGCTGAGCTAACACCAAGCATACGCGCGGCATCCGCTGCGGTGACGGCGGGGATATCGTTGAGATCGCGGCTGACGGCTACGGCGATAATCGTGCCGCCGTGTCGCGGCTCATGTCCGAAGTCTGGCGCGGGAAGTTCAATGCCACCCATAAGGTGATCGTCGACCATACATGCGAGAAAATCAGCGGCGCTTTCGACAGCGTCGTTTAGGTCGGAGCCAAATGTTCCTCCTCCGCCCAGCGAGCCACATGGCACAGCATCGACAATGCCGTCCGAATCAAAGAATTCGAATTCCCATACGTAAACCATGTAAGACCTCCTTTAAAAAGCGATGCGAAATATGACTAGGATGAGCTATCGAAGCCCTGCCTGCCTCAGGATTCTTTTGGCAATTTGCTCCTCGATCTCTCGGTGGCGTTTTACGAGCACGAGCTTGTCGCCTTTGACGAACTTCTCGTGATTGGTGCCTCCTTTCGAGATGAAGCCGGCTTCTTCGAGGATACGGATCAATTCGCGTCTCTGCATCTCAGCCTCTTTCAATAACTATATATTAGCACTTCCTAAGGGTTTTTAGACTTAAATCTTAGCCATTGCTAATCCCTTGTTTTACTTCGCCATCCTTGGATAACGGCTTATATTCCTTGCGGTATTAGTTTATTTGCTCGTACGGACACGATTTGGTGCTCTGTGCGCGACCGCGAAAAGGGTTTGCGGTGACTAAAATGTGACCATAAAGGCAGTTTTAACGAACCCCATGGGAGTGACACGCATGGACAACAACACCTTGCTGTTTCAGGACAAGGGTTCAGGTAGGTTTAAAGACGTTAAGATCTACCCCAACCGTATTGAGGTGCTCAAGAAGGGCACTTTTGGCGGCAAGCACACCGAAAGTGCCTATCTTAAGGACATCACGGGGGTCAACAGGATCAAGGGGCGCGACGTTTTCCTGCGTAACAGGCTGTTGACTGCTTGTGTTTTTAGCCTGAGCAGTCGTGCGAAGGCCCAGGAGTTCGTGAATGCGTTGAACTCGGTGATGTAGTCGATAGTGGCGTTCGGGCCAAGGTAAAAATCGGGGCGCAGAACGGTATTCTGCGCCCCGATTGAGTTAATGCGCCCAAAAGACTGGCTTGCCTATTCGTTAACGTCCTCGGTATTGTCGCGGTCACTGGCAAGCATTGCTGCACCTGCGACCGTTGTCGCCACGGCGGCGGCAGCGAGCCCGGCGGCAACGCCAGAGCCGTCGCCCGTGTTGGCGAGCTTTCCGCCCGAGCTCTTGCCCTGGTCTCTCTTGTTGCTCTTGCCGTTCTTGTCGGCGCCGCCTGCGTTGGAACCCGTGCCGCTGCCGGTGCCGCCTGCACTGCCCGAGGCCGCTACGGTAAAGCTTGCGGCTCCATCGCTGGCGAGTGTGTAGTTTTGTGCCGCGTCGCCCAAAAGGCCTTTCGCGCGCACCCAGTACGTCCCTGCGGCAAATGATTCGCCCTCGGCCATTGCCGTGCTCGGAGCGCCGTTCGCGTCGTGCATAAACTCGAGCTTGGCGGTGCAGGCATCGGCTTCGAGCTTGCCCTCGAGTGATGCCGCAATCTTGGCGCGCACGTCTTCGCCGGCC
>CAJMAZ010000020.1:0-34681 GCA_905211535.1 uncultured Collinsella sp.
CAAGCGCCCTGCCGGCACTCGCGGGTAGCCGACCAAAACCACCTGAAGGGTCACATTTATCTGAATAATTTAATCCCGTGTCTTTTGCTGCTCGTTGGCGTTGTTTGGAGCGCGGTGGCGATGTGCTTCAAGAGGCGGCGGTGCTGTTGCTTGAATTTTTGCAGTTAAAGAGACCCGTTTCCCTGGGGAAACGGGCCTCTTTTGTCTCTGGGTTTGTGGATTGGCGAAGATGGTATGCTCTGGCGGCTATTTTGAGTTCTTGAGGCGGCGTACACCCGTGGCGGTTATTCCGAGGCCTGCGGCGGCGATTCCTGCGAGTGTGATTGCGCTCGGCGCTGTGTCGCCTGTGTTTGCGAGCTTGCCGGTGGTCGTATTTGCTTGCTTGGTGGAGCTCGATGGGGCGTCTTTGTCGGTCGCGAGCGAGCTGGCGGGCTGTGCCGTTTCGGCTGGCTGCGCTGAGCTGGAGGGTTTTGTCGTCTCGGCGGGTTTCGTTATCTCGGGCGAGGTGGCCTTGTCTGCCGCGGCCTTTGCCTCTTCGTATGCCTTGCAGGCGTCGTCATAGGCCGCTTGCGCCTTTTCCAAATCGCCGAGGAGCGCATTTCGCTTGGCTATGTCCTCGTCGATGTGGGCTTTAGCTTCCTTTGCCTCACTTTCGAAATACTGAACCTGTTTTTCCTGGCTTTCGAGCCGGCGTTGGTAGCGGTGAAGATCATCTTCACAAGATTCTTCTCGCCTTTCTGCCGTCATGATCTCCATGCGCAACTGCTTAATATGCTCCTTAATAGCTGTGCTGGGCTCCTCGCCGCCGAGTGCTTCAAGTGCCTTATCTAATTCTGCCTGAAGGCCGCTTGTCCGGTTGTGGGCCTCATCGTATTTGGCTTGGGCTGCATCGACGTTCGCTTGCATGGCGGGAAGGGATTCCCTCCGTTTGGCGGCTTCCGCCACCACCATGTCGTAGAGTTCTTGAAATGCGGCAATGTCATCATCGATTTCCGCAATTTTCTCGGGACTTGCGGCGTCTTTTGCGGCCTCGAGGTTTTTGAGCGCTTCCTGCATGACTGCATACGCTTTTTCTTTTGCGGCGGCCGCGTCTTCCGTCTGCAAGGCAACTGCACCGGTGGGGGCGCTGGTTTCTGCCGCGATCGCCGTTGCGGGGGCGATTCCCGCGACAAGTGCCGCGGAAAGGGCGATGCCCACAGTTGCTCGTCTTGCTCTTCTTGCGAGAATGTCGTTCATCTCGGCACCTCATTTCAAGGGTCGGCGACTAACCTGGTAGCACTAATGCAAGTATACCAAGTGGTCGACCCGACACTGGCTGGGTGTGCGCGTATGCCCCTCTGAAAACTGAATCCCGTTAGAAATGAAGAGTTGTTTACGCTTCTTTTGGGTTCACCGTACTATCATGATTCGAATTGAGTGTGGATGATGATAGGGAGCGCCTATACATGATTGAGCTGCTCAGGCGTTTTGGTGGTAAGTTTCGCCGGTATATGGTGATTGGCCCTGCGTGTAAGCTGATCGAAGTGATCTTTGACCTGCTGACGCCGCTGGTGATTGCCCAGATGATCGATAAGGGTATTGGCGCGCACGATGTCAACGCCGTCGTCCACTACGGTATGCTGCTTGGCGCCATGGCTGTGATCGGCATCTCGTTTACGCTCGTCTGCCAAAAGATGGCGGCGCTCACCTCGCAGGGCATGGGCACCGACATTCGCGGCGCGCTCTACGAGCACATCAACAAACTGAGCTACGCCGAGCTCGACCGCTTTGGCACGCCGTCGCTTATCACGCGCATCACCAACGACGTCAACCAGGTGCAGCTTGCCGTGGCGCTGGGCGTGCGCATGCTCATTCGCTGGCCCTTCCTGGCGGTGGGTTCTATGTGCGCGGCTCTCGCCATCGACCTTAAGCTCGGCATCATCTTTTTGATTTGCACGCCCGCCATCGGCTTGGTGTTTTGGTTTGTCATGGCGCGCTGCATTCCGTATTACAAGCAGCTGCAGGCAAAGCTCGACCGTATTGCGCTCATTTGCCGCGAGGGGCTTTCGGGCGCCCGCGTGGTTCGTGCCTTTGTGCGCGAGGACCACGAGCGCGAGCGTTTTGCCCAAGCCGCCGATGACCAGGCCCATACCGCCATCGCGGTGGGCAAGCTCTCGTCGGTCCTCAACCCCGTAACGTTTTTGGTGATGAACCTGGGCGTGTGCGCCATCCTGTGGGTGGGCGGCATCCAGGTCAACGTGGGCGAGCTCACGCAGGGCCAGGTCATGGCGTTTGTGAACTACATGACGCAGACCCTGACCTCCATCGTGTACGTCGCCAACCTGGTCGTGGTCTTTACCAAGGCGAGCGCGAGTGCTTCGCGTATCAACGAGGTACTCAACTGCGAGCCGAGCATCACCGACGAGGGCAATCAGTCGGTTGCGCTGCCCAAGCCGAGCGAACTGGCGGGTGGTGCTGCTCCAGTCCCCGCACTGAGCTTTGACCATGCGAGCTTTTCGTTTGGCGCGGGCGCGGCAAATGCCGTGAGCGATGTGACCCTGAAGCTGCCGCTGGGCAAAACGCTCGGCATTATCGGCGGTACAGGCAGTGGTAAGTCCACGCTTGTCTCGCTTATCCCGCGCCTGTACGATGCGAGCGCCGGCCGCGTGAGCGTAATGGGTGCCGACGTGCGCGCTTGGCCACTCGACCAGCTGCGCCATGCGGTCGCGACCGTTCCGCAACGCGCATCGCTGGTGAGCGGCACTATCCGCAGCAACCTGACCTGGCGTGACGAGTCGGCGACCGACGAGGAGCTCTGGGTGGCGCTCGATATGGCGCAGGCCAGCGAGTTCGTGCGCAACAAGCCCCAGGGCTTAGATGCCCCGGTCGAGGCGGGCGGCAAGAACTTTAGCGGTGGCCAGCGCCAGCGCCTGACTATCGCGCGCGCCTTGGTGGGCTCGCCGCAGGTTCTGATCATGGACGACTCCGCCTCGGCGCTCGACTTTAAGACCGACGCGGCGCTTCGCCATGCCATTCGCGAGCGCAGCGTGCGCGGTGCCGCCGAGGGCGGGCTGCCGCTGACCACGGTGATTGTGAGCCAGCGCGTCTCGACCGTGCGCGACGCCGACATGATCTGCGTACTCGACCACGGCTCGGTTGCGGGCTTGGGCACGCACGATGAACTGTACACGACCTGCCAGCTCTACCGAGAGATCTGCCAGTCGCAGCTGCGCCGCGAGGAGCTCGAGGGTCAGCAGGGGAGCACGACACCCGCGTCCGCTCCGACCGCCCCTGCATCTGCCTGCGCAAAGGAGGGCTGCTAAATGAATCCGTACACTTCCTCCGGTTCGGTCGCCACGATGACGGCCAACGTGTCCGGTAACGATAACCTCAACGACCTGGGCGACGGTCCGCGCCAGCCCGGCGATCCCGAGCGCTATCCCGTGGGTGCGGTGACCCGCCGCCTGATGGGCTACGTTCGTCCGCATCGCATTTCGTTTGTAGCGTCGTTTGTGAGTGCCGCCATCTCGGTGATCTTGCAACTCTATACACCCATCCTCATTGGCGAGGGCATCGACCTCATCGTTGCCGCTGGGCAGGTGGACTTCGATGCGCTGCTGCCGCTCGTTACCAAGCTCGCGATTGTCGTGGTGGGCGCGGCGGCCTTCCAGTGGCTGCAGGGCTACTGCGTCAACCGTCTGTCCTACGAGACGGTGCGCGACATGCGCGTGGAGGCGAGCGACAAGCTCAGCCGCATGCCGCTCAGCTTTATCGACAGCCATGCCCACGGCGACCTTATGAGCCGCGTGGTCAACGACGTCGACCAGGTGGGCGACGGTCTGCTGCAGGGCTTCACGCAGCTCTTCACCGGTGTTATTACCATCGTGGGCACGCTCGCGTTTATGCTCTCCATTAACCTGACCATGACGCTCGTGGTGGTGCTCGTCACGCCGCTATCCATCTTTGCGGCCGGCGCCATCGCCAAGCTCTCCAACAAGAGCTTTACGGCGCAGCAGCGTATTCAGGGTCAGCTTGGCGGCCATATTGAGGAGTACGTAGGCGAGCAAAAGCTTGTCGACGCCTTTGCCTATGGCTCGAACGCTCAGCAACGCTTCGATGCCCTCAATGCCGAGCTCTACACCGCGGGCGAGCGCGCGCAGTTTATGGGATCGCTCTC
This sequence comes from uncultured Collinsella sp., assembly GCA_905211535.1. Classification (GTDB taxonomy): domain Bacteria; phylum Actinomycetota; class Coriobacteriia; order Coriobacteriales; family Coriobacteriaceae; genus Collinsella. The sequence goes on from CAJMAZ010000020.1 coordinate 4,157, forward strand.
CAACCCCGGCACGCGCTTTATCAATAACATCATCTATGCCGTGGTCGCTGTGATCGGCTGCGTGGGCGTGATCACGGGCGTGCCCGCGGCGCTTACGGTGGGCGGCGTGCAGATCTTCCTGTCCTATGCCAACCAGTACACCAAGCCGTTCAACGAGGTCACCAACGTCATTACGCAGATCCAGACCGCGTACGCCTCGGCGCGCCGCATGTTTGCGCTGCTCGATGCGCGCGAGCAGGAGCCCGATGCGCCAGATGCCGTGGAACTTGCTGCCCCACAGGGCGAGGTCGCCTTTGAGCATGTGGACTTTAGCTACGTGTCCGACCGCAAGCTGCTGCAGGACATCTGCATCGAGGCCAAGCCCGGCATGCGCTTTGCTCTCGTTGGCCCTACGGGCTGCGGCAAGACAACGCTCATCAACTTGCTGCTGCGCTTTTACGATATCGATGCCGGACGCATCATGGTCGATGGCAGGTCTTCGCGTGACTACACGCGCGCAAGCCTTCGCCGTGCCTTTGGCATGGTGCTGCAGGACACTTGGCTGTTCGAGGGAACGGTGGCGGAAAACATCGCCTACGGCTGTCCCGACGCCACACGCGAGCAGGTTATCGAGGCTGCCAAGCGCGCGCATGCGCACAAGTTTATCGTGCAGCTGCCAGGCGGCTACGATACGGTCATCGGCGAGGACGGCGGCACGTTTAGCCAGGGTCAAAAACAGCTGCTGTGCATCGCGCGCGTCATGCTCACCGACCCGGCTATCTTGCTGCTGGACGAGGCGACCTCGAGCATCGATACCCGCACCGAGCTGCAGGTGCAGGCGGCATTCGACGAGCTCATGGCCGGTCGCACAAGCTTTGTCGTGGCGCACCGCCTGAGCACGATTCGTAACGCCGACTGCATTCTGGTGATGCGCGACGGCGAGATTATCGAGCGCGGCACGCACGACGAGCTGCTAGCGGCAGGCGGCTTCTACGCCGAACTCTACCGCAGCCAGTTTGCCCAGTAGGGGCCACCGATTGGCGGCAGATGGTTTACATCTGCGTCGTTAGTACTAAGATATTCATCTAATAAATTGCATTAGTGGCTTTAGTTTTGGGGGAAACGAGGCAACGTGACTATGACGTGCTCTTTGGTGGTTAACAGCAAGAGCGGTAATACCAGGATGGTTTCGGGCGCAATCAAGCGCGCCCTACAGGCTGCAGGCGTCGAGTTTATTCACGCTGCCGCACTGAGCGACGATGCGGATGCAGATCAGGTTGCGCTCGAGGCGCAGGGCGCCTGTGCGGCCGACACGGTGCTCGTCGGTTTTTGGTGCGACAAGGGCGCGTGCACGCCTTCGGTCGCGGCGTTGCTCTCCGCTTTGCACGGCAAGCGCGTCTTCCTGTTTGGCACCTGCGGTTTTGGCGCCGACCAGAGCTATTACCAGCAGATTATCGATCGCGTAACTTCCAATTTGGCTGGGGATGCCGAGCTTGCGGGCTGGGCGATGTGCCAGGGCAAGATGGGCCCCGCGGTCAAGCAGCGCTACGAGGCCATGCTCGAGCAAGATCCCGACAACGCGCGCTATAAGATGCTGCTCGACAACTGGGTTGCCGCAAAGGACCATCCCGCCAAGGAAGATCTGGATAACATGGCTGCGGCCGCCAAAAAGGCCGTTTTGGGCGAGTAGACCGTCGCTCGCGGTGCTGCGCGTTCAATCGTACAAACGTAAAAGCCTCGAGATTCTCGAGGCTTTTTTCTTGACAGGGGACCGCGCCGTGTCAAAATGAACAGTGTTCACATTGGAGGTGAGAGCATGAATAACACAGCGACGTCTAAGGAGGAAATCCTGAAGACGAGCCGTAAGCTCATCCAGGAAAACGGTTGGACCGGCGTCAACATTCGCTCGGTTGCCGCGGCATGCGGCGTGTCGGTCGGATGCATCTACAACTACTTTGATTCTAAGACAGCGCTCGTGGGCGCGACCGTGGCAAGCGTGTGGGGCGACATTTTCCATCACCCCGATGACGAGGCCGTCTTGGAAGACACGCTCTCCTGCATCTGCTGGATGTATCGCCAGATGGAGTACGGCTGTCAAAAGTATCCGGGTTTCTTTACGCATCACTCGCTGAGTTTTATGCAGCAAGACACTGCGGACGGCAAGCGCCGCATGCATCATGCCTGGCAGCATATCCTCGACCAGCTTTGCGTGGTGCTCAAACGTGATCCTCGGGTGCGCCCGGACGCCTTTACCGATCAGTTTTCTGCCGAGCAATTTGCCGAGGTCCTGTTCTCGCTCATGCTCTCTGCCGTGATCCGGCAAGACTTTGATCCGAGTGCCGTGCTCGAGATTACGCGCCGAACCCTCTACTAACGGTCCCCGCACAAGGCGGGGATTTTTACGGCAAGAAAGTGAACAGCGTTCATGTTAAGGAGGTGATGCCCGGTACCAGGAAGCCAAATCGTACTTTGCAACCATTCTTTTAAGGAGGCATATATATGCGTGCTATCTTCGAAACGCTTTTTGACATTGTGTATTTGGTGACGGTCGTCACCATCGGTATCCGTATGATTCGCGGCAGCAAGGGCAATCGTCAGTTCCAGCTGTTTGGCTGGATGGCGGTCGTTTTGGGCGCCGGCGATTCGTTCCACCTGGTCCCTCGCGCGCTGGCACTTTGCACGACGGGCTTTGACGCTTATGCCGTGCAGTTGGGTCTGGGCAAGTGGATCACCTCGATTACCATGACCGTCTTCTACGTTTTGCTCTACTACGTGTGGCGCGAACGCTATCAGGTCAAGAATCACGTTGCGACGACCGCGGCGATCTTTGCGCTAGCCGCCATGCGTGTCGCGCTGTGCATGCTGCCGCAAAACCAGTGGCTCACCAACCAGACCCCGCTTGCATGGGGTATCCTGCGCAACATCCCGTTTGCCATCATGGGTCTGATGGTCATCGTGCTGTTCTACCGCAGTGCAAGGGAGGACAACGATGAGGCCTTCCGCTGGATGTGGCTCACCATTGTGCTGAGCTTTGGCTTCTACATCCCCGTGGTCCTGTGGGCAGAGGTCATCCCGGCTATCGGCATGCTCATGATTCCGAAGACCTGTGCGTACGTGTGGACTGTGCTTATTGGCTACAACGCCATGAAGAAGGAGCGCTAGGTCCATCTTCTAAACGCAACGCCCTCCCGGGCGGCGGGCACGAAGTTCCCTGCTCTACAGTCCTGCGCAAGACGAAGGCCACATTAAGTGGCCTTCTTTGCGTGCGGAACTCGCGATGAACTTCGTGCCCCGCCGTCCGGGAGGACGCCTCTTTATTGATGGGAGGCCTGATAGGTCGATGGTTCCGTGCCCGGATGCGTCCAAAGTGGGACGGGCTTTCCGGATGGGCAGGCTTTCGAAAAATGCGTCCCGGAATTTGCCTTTGGAATGGGACGTAGTTTCCCGTTGAGGTGCTTTGCGGAAAGTGCATCCCACTCTGGGCGGTCGAAGTGGGACACACTTTCCCAAAGGCGCTCCAACGGGAAATTGCGTCCCATTATTCGGTCAAGAAACGGGATGCATTTTCCCAATGAGAGCAAAACCGGAAAATGCATCCCACAATCAGCCCTCAAAGCGGGACGCCGTTTCCCAATGAGGCTCAAGCGGAAAATGCATCCCGGAATTTGCGCTCAAAGTGGGATGCGGTTTCCGGTTGAGGGTCTAAGGGGAAAATGCGTCCCAGAATCGACGCTTGAAATGGGATGCAGTTTCCCGATGAGGCACTCAAGCGGAAAATACATCCCAGAAATGGCCTTTGAGCTGGGATAAGATTTCCGCGGCATCTCGGATTCTCAAAAATGAGACACGCCGTTGGCGAAAATGAGACACGTGATATCGGGCATCGGATGTATCATTTGCAAAAATGAGTCCACTCCACTCGAGTAAAGCGAGGTCCCTCATGTACGTTCCACACCCCCGTATCCGTAGGCTGTCGAAAATCCCGCTTGTTGGGACGGCGGCGCTTGCTGCGTTGATCGCCACGAGCGTCGCCTGCTTCACGGCCACGCCCCAGGTTGCCCAGGCGGCAGACGCGCCCGCAATCACCGATATGACCGAGCAGGATTATCAAGCCCTGGGTCTGGGCACGAGCGAGGACATTCCGGCCGATACCGTTGGCCCCTATTCCACTGATACCCCCACGACGTTTGCCACGCGCAGCGAGGTCTACATGGCAGCTAACGGTAGCCATGGCAATCGCTACACTCTGCGCGACAAGCTCGAGAACGTCGAGCGCGGTGACATTGGCGGCAGCAGCAAACTCACCGATGGCTATGGAAGTGTGTGGGGCGCCGCAAAGTTCTGGCAAAACGTCAACAACTTCGATACGAACAGCGATCTCTACAAGCATAGCGACTACGGTGGCGGCACCTGGTCGTACCTAAGCAACAATGAGTCCTCAACAGTACTCGCCAACGACAACAACGGTTTCTCGGGCATTCACGCCACGAGTGTTGAGTTCTGCAGCGACGCCAGCACGGGCAAAAAGAGCCGCGTTGCCGAGCTCCGTGCCTACGGCGACAGTTCCTCCACGACGATTGACGGCAAGTCATACGACGGAAAGGTTGAGCTGGTCCTCTACTCGTTTAGCAACGGGCGTACGCGCACTCTCGACACACACCTGCCGGTGACGGTCAACACTAATATGATGTACGAAGGCCGTTTTAAGTACCTGGATGCCGGTTACCTGCAAGAGCACGACGCCGTCTTTGATGTCGAGGCGGGCGATGTCGATGGCGACGGCGTCGACGAGCTTTTTGTCTACGCGGGCTGCTATGTCGACGAGAACGGCGTGCGCAAGGCTGTAGTCGACATGTATGACTTGGAGGGCGGCAACTGGAAGCAAAGCGTCGTCAAGATCGATGCCGGTAACGCCGCGGACTACACCACGCACAACAAGGGCGGGAACGACTCCTGGACGCAGCTTCAGTCAGCTCCTGTCGTTTCGCTAGCGGCCGGCGACCTCGATCGCGATTTTTGCGATGACCTCGCCATCGTGGTCTCGGCACCCTACGGCAAGAAGAATATTGATAAGTCGACGCATTGCGAGCTGTTTTCGTGGGATGCATCCAAGGGTGCGCTCGTCCATGTCGATGCTCTGGGCGACGCGGGCGCAATCTCCCTCTCCGCGAACGGCAAGACCATGGTCGCTGCGAATGCGACGTTCGGCACGTTTGCCGCCTACGATGAAGAAGGAAAGAAGACGGGTGAAACCGTCACGGGCCTTATTCTTGCGGGCTATGACTGGCAACGCAGCGCTTTTGATTACGGCGCTTCTGACGGCAGCAAGGGGCTGTACGGCGCGCTGTACCGCTACGCGTATTTTGACTCGGAGTCTGGCGAGTTCAAGCTTTCCGATTGCAAGGAATACAGAGACGGGCTCCTCGCCTCCTATGGGCTGATGCATGTGCCCAACAACGCATGGAAGGATAGCGCTCAGGATAAGCGCTATCCGTGCACCTTGGCGCCTATTGCCCTTGCCACTGCCAACCTTGACGGCCTGTCCGAGCAGCTGGCGGTCGACGAGGTGCTCGTGGGCGGCGATGTGTTCCGCGACTTTGCCTGCAACACGGCACAGAGCGGGGCTCAGGGCTTGGGGTCCATGGTCGGAACCATGAGCATGAGCGGTCAGCAATACAACAGCAGCAACAAGCATGACCACAAGGGTATAGAGCAGGTGTGGATCAGCGACGTCAAGGCGGGCAGCGTCTCGGGTTCGGACCGCTATAACGAGAGCTTTATCGCCGTGGTGGGCAAGCACCGCGACGAGGACCTGCGCAAGAACGATGACTACTATTGGATGACCGCCTCGCATTTTTCGCTCGACGAGAACGGAAAGGTGCGCCGCGGCGAGGAGCAGGTGATTAGCGAGAGCAACCGTCGCGGCACTACCTATGGCACATTTATCTCGCTCGCGCTGCCCGATGTCGACAACGACAGCGTCAAGATCACGTACAAGGACCGCTACAAGGTCTATACCAACCCGCGCGTGCTTGCCGTGCTGCAGGATGCGCCCTATGTTGAGGATCTGGAGCAGGCATACGGCTATCTGGTGTTGGGCGGCACGTCATACGGAGAGGAAAAGGGCACGGGGACATCCCAGGGCTATACCATTGGCGCCGAGTTGGGCGTTGCCGTCGAGGTGCAGACCGGTCCGCCCCTGGTCGCGATGAATGCTTCAGTCGATTTTGCCGCCGAGGGATGCTATGACTACCGGAGCGAGCGCACGGTCAGCGCAAGCGTAAGCTATGAGTCGCATGCCGGCGAGGGTGACAAGGCCGTGCTCTACACGATTCCGATGGTCTATTACGAGTATGAGATCGAAAATGAGGAAACTGGTGGCAAGGGCGTGATGGCGGCGCCCGTGTCGCTCGGCGCGCAGACCTCGGTCGTTAATGTCGAGGCCTATGACCGCATTGCCAAACAGCACAATATGACGCCGCTCAGCTACTTTTTGACCAACCGGTCGGGAGAACCCGGAACCTATCAAACGACGCTCAACGGCGAGACTCCCGTTGGGGATTCCTTTGGCCTGGGCAAGCCTGGCGTAACGCGCGCCTACACGCACGATGGGTTTAACGGCGCCGCCGCGCAGTCGGGGGCGAGCATTGAGCAGACCATCGAAGTCGAGGAGGGCAAGGAGCAGGAGCTCGAGCTCGGCTTGACGCTGAACGGCAGCGTTGTCATGGGCGCGAAGCTCGCAAAGCACGAGTTGTTTGGCGGCCTGTGCTTTGGTGCCAACGCCGGCTTTACTACGGGTAACTCCTCGAGTGAATCGACCGAATACGGCGGCACCGTCGACAACCTGCCCGAGGCCGCGCAGGGCAAGTACGGTTTTGTGTGGCGTCTGGGCGTCAACGCGGTGGATGTCGACAAGTTCGAGGCAGACTCGGGCGACAAGCTCGGCACCAAGGACACCGACCAGTTCTGGATCGTGGGCTATGACGTTAAGGACGTCGAGATGCCCGACGCGCCGGCCGTGACGGGCTTTACGGCAAACGCCGTCGATTCGACCAGCGTTACGTTTAGCTGGGACGATGTACTCGCAAACAAGAGTGGCTTTAGCTACGGCGTGGGCATGCTGCAGAGCAATGCGGCGGATGCGGTCGTCAATAGCTGGAAGATTGCCGACAACACGCAGACCTCGCTCAAGTGGGATGGGCTGCAGCCCAATACGGAGTATCGATTCGCCATCGCCGCCGTTAAGAATGGATCCACGGCCGAAACAGGTATTCGCTCGGCAATCATCACGGTCAAGACCATGCCCGATGGCATGACGATGACCGTGAGCGGACCTGCGGCGGATGCTGCGGAGGGGTCGGATCTTGGATACGACTCTTCGGTTGAGCGCGCGGCGGGAAGCCACCTGACGCTCTCGGCGATTGGCCATGTGAAGCAACTCGGTGCCGACGATAGCGAAACAGGGCTGGCACCGACCTATATGTGGTACCGCAAGGGCCGCGGCGAGACAGAGTTTAAGCTCGTGGGTGCCGATGGCAACCTCGCGGCTGGAACGGCCTCAAAGCTCGAGATTGACCTGACCGCAGACGATGACGGTGCGCAGTATTACTGCCACGTGGGATACAACGACGTGGGCCTCGACACCGGCACGACGCTCGTGAATATCGAGGCCGAGGAGACGGCGCCCACAACGGTGAACGCCACCCCGATCCGCACGCGCCGCCTGTTCTCACAGGCAAGTGCGGGCGCCAAGAAGTTCCTGGACCATACGCTGGTAAACACCGCCGGCCCAACCGATTCCGAAGGCTCAAAGGACCCCGAGACTCCTGAGACCCCTGAGACCCCGACGAACCCGGACAAGCCCAAGTCCGACAACGGAGCTAAGACCGACACCAAGGTCAAGACTACGACCACAGCGAAGAACCTCGCAAACACCGGCGACCAAACATTCGTCCTAGTCGCCACCGCAGCAGCAGCGGGAGCAACGCTCGTAGTGATAGCCCTCATCATGCTGATCAAGCGCCGCAAGACCCACTAGTAGCCAGTCGAACATATCGACAACCCAAAAACCCGGGTAGCCAAAAAACAGGCCACCCGGGTTTTCTGTTGAGTGGAGACTCCGCAAGCGGAAACTGCATCCCACAATTAGCGCCCGGAACGGGACACATTTTCCGTCAAGCCCTCATCCGGAAAATCCATCCCAGTTTGAGCGCCCAGACCGGGACGCACTTTCCCAAAGGGTCCTCAACGGGAAACTGCGTCCCATAATTAGGCCGAGAAATGGGATGAACTTTCCCAATGAGAGCCAACCGGAAACCACGTCCCAGAATCAGCCCCCAAAGTGGGACGCACTTTCCCAACGAGCCTCAACCGGAAAATACATCCCGGAATCCAGCTGAATAGTGGGACACACTTTCCCAATCGGGTCCCAAGCGGAAACTGCATCCCATTCCAGACAAGAATTCCGGGACACACTTTCCGCAAACAAAGAAGGCCACATAACGTGGCCTTCAACTTATATATGTTCGGCGATACACCCAAGACAAGCCACGCCCCAACATCAGGGCGTCTGTCCAGGCGGAGGCATATAAGGTTCATCGCGAGTTCCGCACGCAAAGAAGGCCACTTAATGTGGCCTTCGTCTTGCGCAGGACTGTCCGAGCAGGGAACCTTATATGCCTCCGCCTGGACAGACGTTTCAGTTGTGGCTCAGCAGCTAGCAGCTATTTGATCTTGGTCGTACCCGGTGCCAGGTTGGGGTCGGTTTCGTTGGCCTCGGTCTGGAAGTGCTCGGTGTACACGTTCTTGCCGTCGCGGAACATCTCGTAGTACTGCATCTTGGCGTAATCCTCGCGCGCCTTGGTGGCGGCTGCGGCATCGTCGTCGTCACCGGTGACGTTGGAGGAGAGTGCCCAGCGCAGGCTGGCGTCCTCGTAGCCCACGGAGTTGATAGCGGGCAGCGACTCGCGCAGCGTCATGTGCGCCTTCTGGTAGTCGGTCAGCGGGGCGCCAATCAACTGCATAAGCTGTGTGGACAGGTAGTTGGTGGACAGATCGTCGACCTCGCTCGTCTGGTCGCAGCCGGCAACGTCGTAGTTGGCCCAGATGATGTAGTCGGTCTGCCACAAGCGCTCCTGGTGGGTGGCGTCGTCCTCGTCGGTAAACCACTTGTCGTTGAACTTAGACGGGAAGAACGGCTGATGGTCGCCCCAGAACACCACGACCACCTTGCGGTCGAGCTTGCTCAAGGCGTTGAGGAAGTAGCGAAGCGCCTGGTCGGACTGCTCGATGCACGAGACATACTCGTCGACATCGGACAGCGTGCCGTCCTCGACGGTCTTGGCGTCCAGGTCGGTCGTGTCGATATTCAGATGCATCTGCTTATCGACCGGCAGCAGGCCCGTGTCGTAGCCCGAGTGGTTCTGCATGGTCACGTCGAAGATAAACTGAGGATCGGCGTTCTGGTCGAGCAGCTCAAGAATCTTGTCGTAGGTAGCCTGGTCGGTCACCATCCCGCGCAGGGTATCGGCGCCCTGGAAATCGTTGATGGACAGGAACTGGTCAAAGCCAAAGTCCTTATAGACGTTTTCGCGGTTCCAGTTGGTGGCGTGGTTGGGGTGCATGGCCGTGGTGGAATATCCGAGCGACTTGAACTGCTCTGCCAGGTTCCCGGTCGTCTCCATGTTGTAGATGGTGTACGGATACACGCCCGAGCCCAGGTTGGCCATGGAGTTGCCGGTCATAAACTCAAACTCGGTATTGGCGGTGCCGCCGCCGTAGGCGCTCACGTAGAGCTTGCCGCGGCTGAGGCAGTTGGACAGGTTCTTAAAGTACTGCGGGCCTTCGTAGCCGGCGCGCATGTTCTGGTAGATCGAAAGGTCTGAGAAGGTCTCGTTCATGATGGCGATGACCGTGGGCTTCTCGCTATCGAACTGCTCCTCGGCGGCGGCGCGCTCGTCGCTCTTGGCCGCGTCGGACTTGTCGTAGGCCTTGGTGTACTTTTTGAGCGTGGCCTTGGCATCGTCGACGGAGTAGTCGGCGGGTTTGGGCGGCTTGATGGACTGCGCTGCGCTAATGAAAGCGGGCAGGTATCCCTCGCGCCAGTAGCTCTCGAGCGGACGCCAGGTGTAGACGGTGATGCCGAGGGTGTTGTAGTAGTCGATAAGCGTGACGTGCGCGGTCACGCCGCCCAGGCACAGCACGGCGACGAGCAGGTTGGTGAGCAGCATGCGCTTGGCGTTGGCGGCGCCCTTCTGACGGTGCGGTGCCACCAGGCCGGCGTACTCGCATAGCAGCATGGCGATGGCGGTAAAGCCCATGGACAGCACGCAGAACAGCGAGATCGAGAAGGTGTAGCCGGTGCCGGCGACCGCAGCGGCGGTGGAGATGGCCGAAAGGTCGCCCGGCTGGATGGGCATGGATTTAAACGTGATGACGAAGAACTCGGCAATGCCCAGGACAAAAAGGGCAAAGGTCAGGACGGCGGGAGCTGCGCCGTGGCGCTGGAACAGGAAGAACAGGCCGGTCATGAGCACGGTGATGATGGCCCACTCGAGCAGGATGCACAGGGGGTAGACCCAGGTAAAGTCGTGGTTGGACGAGACCTCCATGCCCAGCAGCGCAAAAACGCCGGCGAGCAACAGGCACAAGACGGCGGCGACGAGCGGTTTGCCCACAAAGGCTCCGCGCAGGCGGGCGAGCTTGCCGGTGGGGGCGGGGGCGTCGGGCTTGGCGAACGCAAAGACGCGCGGGGCGATGCGGTCGCGGGCGATGCTGGCCCAAGCGCAGCCGGTGAGGATGGCATTGGTCAGGATGAGCATCACAAAGGCGAGCGGCTCGTTTTGCGCGACGAGACCAATAGCGCCCCAAATGGTCAAAAAGACCTGGAACAGGCCGAAGGCGACGCTCCACCCAAGAGCGCTTTTGGCAACGGTGCCCGACTGAGCGCGAATGGCCTTGGCCTCGCGCAAGACAAGGTAGACGGTCGCCGCAAGACCGACGAGCGAGATGGCGGCAGCGAACATGCTGAGACTCCTCACAAACTAAAACCTACGAAAGCGGGGGTTTACCCGATTGTTACCAAGATATGCGCTGCATTTGCGGGCTGCGCACAACAACCAGCCATATTAACGCGCACGTGTGGCGGTGTGGCGCAATGTAGTGGCGACCTGCGCGATAATGGACGGGAATTACACGGAAACGTAAAGGCTTCTTAAAGAATTGGCGAGGGTAGGGCGATGAACGAGCAGGTTTGCAAGGCGGACATGGGTGGCGACGGAGCTGCGGGCGTGGATACGAACGGCTATCCGGTCGAGACTACGGGCAATGCGGTGCTGGACATTTTGGAGCATCGCTCGTCTACGCGTGCCTTTGCGCGTGATGACGACGACCGTCCCGTAGCGGTGACCGACGAGCAGCGTGCAGCGATTTTGCATGCGGCGAGTCGCGCGCCGTCGGCAGGCGCCATGATGATGTATTCCATCGTAAGCATTCGCGAGCAGGCCACGCTCGATCGCCTGGCCGACCTGTGCGACCACCAGCCCATGATCTCCAAGGCGCCCTGGGCACTCATATTTGTGGTCGATTATGCAAAGTGGATCGATCTGTTTGAGCACGTGGGCTGCTTTGAGCCCGAGTTTGTCAAGCGCACGGGCAAGGCGCCCCGCCGCGCGCCGGGTTTGGGCGACTTTGCCATCGCGGCCCAGGACGCCGTGATCGCCGCGCAAAACGCCGTGGTTGCCGCCGAGGCCCTGGGGCTGGGGAGCTGCTACATCGGTGATATCGTCGAGAATGCCGAGGAAGTTGCCGAGCTGCTCGATCTGCCGCCCTATACCATGCCGCTGTCGATGCTCATCATCGGCACGCCCCGCAAGGAGCGTCCGGCCATTGCGCATCCCGTGGTGAACCTGGTGCACGAGGAGCACTATTGCCGTGCGGACGCCGCGACCATGGATGCGCAGGTGGTCGAGATGGATGCGATGTTTCGCCCGCATGCCCGCGAGGTGGGCGAGCGCGTGGTGGATATCTACACCCGCAAACACACCAGTCCCTTTATGGCCGAGATGAGCCGCTCCATGGAGTGGTGGTTCAAAAACTGGCTCGGAAAATGACGAATGTGACAAGGGGACAGTCCCTTTGTCACATTCCATATCGCCGCGGTAGTCTAAAGACTGTATAAATCTTTATCTAGCTGGGAAAACAGTGCATTCAAACATGGGCCGATTACCTATAATCCCCTCGAACGTTAAAGTTGGGAGGAAACCGGCTTATGGAACAAAAGGCCAAGGAGGCAGCCTCGCACGCTGCGATTCCTGTGAGCATCTCGGCGATGCTCGTCACGCTGGGCGTGGTGTATGGCGATATCGGCACCAGCCCCATGTATGTAACCAAGGCACTCGTTGCCGGCAACGGCGGCATCGGAAGCGTCACGGAGGAGTTCGTGCTTGGCGCGCTCTCCCTTGTCGTGTGGACGGTCACGCTGCTGACCACCATCAAGTATGTGCTCATCTCGCTGCGCGCCGATAACCATGGTGAGGGCGGCATCTTTGCCCTGTACAGCCTGGTCAAGCGCTGCGGCAAGTGGCTCATCATCCCCGCCATGCTGGGCGGCGCCGCATTGCTCGCTGACGGCATCCTGACGCCCGCCGTTACCGTTACCACGGCCATCGAGGGCCTGCGCACCATCCCGGCGGTCCATGCTGTGTTGGGTGACGATCAGGGCCGTGTCGTGGCCATCACGCTTGCCATCATCATCGCGCTCTTCTTGGTACAACGTATCGGTACGGCCAAGATCGGTCACGCCTTTGGCCCCATCATGACGCTGTGGTTCCTGTTCTTGGGCGGCACGGGTCTGTTCTTTGTCTTCCAGTACCCCGCGGTGCTGCTGTGCCTCAACCCGCTGCGTGGCATCGGCTTTTTGTTGAGTCCCAACAACCACGCGGGCATCATGATTCTGGGCAGCTGCTTCCTTGCCACCACCGGTGCCGAGGCGCTCTACTCCGACATGGGCCACGTGGGCCGTGGCAACATCTACGCCACCTGGCCGTTCGTTAAGTGCTGTCTGCTGCTTTCCTATATGGGCCAGGGCGCTTGGCTTATCAACAACGCCGCCAACCCCGAGCTCATGGGTATCGCCGACCTCAACCCCTTCTACCAGATGCTCGCCCCGGGCCTGCGCCCGTTTGCCGTCGGCCTTTCCACCATCGCGGCCATCATTGCCTCGCAGGCGCTCATCACCGGCGCATTCTCGCTGGTGTCCGAGGCCAGCCGCCTGGACCTTATGCCGCACATGCAGGTCTTCTACCCTGCCGAGACCAAAGGCCAGCTCTATATTCCCATGGTCAACAACGTCATGCTCGTGGGCTGCGTCATCGTGGTGCTGCTGTTCCAGAACTCGGCGCACATGGAGGCCGCATACGGCCTGGCCATTACGCTGACTATGATGTGCACCACGCTGCTGCTCTTCTTCTACCTGCACGAGGAGCGCAAGCTCAAGGTTGCTCCGTGGATCTTCGCGGCCTTCTTCCTTTTGCTCGAGGGCTTCTTCTTCGTGAGCTCGCTCACCAAGTTCTTCCACGGCGGCTACTTCACCATCCTCATGGCTGCACTCATCATGGGCATTATGGTGTGCTGGTACAACGGCACGGCGGTCGAGCAGCGCCAGTTTACGCTGCTGCCGCTGCGTAGCTACCTGCCGCAGCTCAAGCGCCTGCGCGACGACGATCGCTACGAGCGCCTGAGCGACAACATCGTGTACCTGACCAAGGACACCCATACCGACTACATCGACCGCGATATCGTCTATTCGATCTTGGACAAGCATCCCAAGCGCGCCCGCGCCTGGTGGTTTGTGAATGTCGAGACCATGGACGAACCGCACACCTTTGCCTATTCGGTCGAGACGTTCGGCACCGACTACGTGTTCCGCGTGCATCTGTACCTGGGCTACAAGATCAACCAGCGCGTCAATGCCTACCTGCGCCAGGTCGTTCAGGACCTGGCTGCCACCGGCGAGCTGCCGGCGCAGACGCATGACTACTCGGTCTACAAGGATCCGGGTAACATCGGTACGTTCAAGTTCGTCCTGATCCGTAAACTTCTGGCGCCCGAAAGCGACGTGGAGCCCAGCGAGCGCACGGCCATCACGCTCAAGTACATCATCCGCCGCGCCGCCGGCACGCCTGCACGCTGGTACGGCCTGGAGAACTCCAACGTGAGCTTTGAGTACGTGCCGCTGTTCACCAAGTTCAAGGCCGTGAACAAGATGCAGCGCCTGGCTCCCAACGAGCGGCCGTAGACGTCGGCGGCTACACGGAGTTGGTTTTTGATGGACAAGATTGAGGCCGGGGAGGCAAACATGGATGCAAAGGCGCTCGATGGCCGCGAGGTGGTTGCCGAGCTGGTACGTGAGGCGCGTGTCGACGCCGCCGAAGATCGGTTCTTTACGAATCGTGCCAACATGGACATGGCCGACCGCGTGATCTCGATCGTGGCGCTGGTATTTGGAGCGGTGTGCGTGTGTGCCCTGCTCGCGCACGTGCTGTTTGTCTAGCGACCGCAGGCTGCAAAGGCTTTACACTTGGAACCACCACAAGGGAAACCACCACAAAGGTGCCTGTCCCTTTGTGGTGGTTTTTGTTTTTGAGAGAGGGGCGGGGCACTGATGGACGTCCGTACGGACGGCGATATTGCCGATAGCTTTTGGTGGCGGCGCACAACGCTGACGCGCCGCACTCCTCTGTATGACGCCTGCGTATCGGTGGGACTGCTGGTCGCGGCGACGATTGTGGGCGCGCTGCTCGACCATCCGGGTCTCGCGCCGAGCATCATGATCGTCTATGTGTTCGCCGTTCAGCTGTGCGCATTCTTTACCTGGAGTCGCCTGTATTGCTTGCTGAGCTCGGCTGCCGCCGTGGCGCTCTACAACTTCTTGTTTGTCGACCCGCGCTACTCGCTGTCGCTTATCGACCGCGGCTATCCCGGCATGTTCTTCATCATGTTCGTGGTCTCGCTTGTGTCGAGCTCGATTGCGTTGGCCCTGCGCCGGGCCTTGGCGCAGGCTGCCGCCAGCGACCGCCGCACGCATATGGTGCTCGAGACCAATCGCATGTTGCAGCGCTGCGCCGACGAGCAGCAGATCGTTCACGCCATGGCCACGCAGCTGGCGCGTCTTTCGGGCTGTCCGGTCGTGTGGTACAGCGCCGACGCCGAGGGCGATGACCTGCTGCCGCGTGCGACATACACGGCCGTGGGCGATGCCGCGCCGGTGCACGAGCTGGCGCCGCAGATGCCGCCGCGGCTCTCGGCGTCCGCCTATGTGGGAACGCCGCTCGATGCCACCTATGGTGGCTCGGCGTTTTATGGCATCTACCTGACGGTTCGCACAGGCGACGGCTTCGCGCGCTCGGGCGACCCCGCCTCGGTGGTGGGCGTGCTGGCTATCGTTGCCGAGCCCGACGTGCTGACGCACGAGGAGCGGACACTTGCCGATGCTATCGTGAGCGAAGGCGAGCTGGCGCTCGATCGCGCCCGCGCCATGGAGGCCCGCGAGGAGGCGGCGGTGCTTGCCAAAAATGAGCAGTTGCGCGCCAACCTGCTGCGCTCCATCTCGCACGATCTGCGTACGCCGCTCACCAGTATTTCGGGTAATGCCGATGTCCTGCTCGACCAGGGCTCGACCGGCACCGCCGTGCTCGATGCTCAGACGCGCCGCGGCCTGCTTCTATCCATTCGCTCGGATGCGCTGTGGCTCAACGCCACCGTCGAGAATCTGCTCGCCATCACCAAGCTCGAGGGTGGCGGCATGCATCTGTCGACCACGCTCGAGCTCATGGACGATATCGTCGAGGAGGCGCTGCGCCACGTGAACCCTGCCGTGCGCGAGCACGACCTTAAGGTGGTGGCGTGCGATGAGCCGGCGCTCGTCAACGTCGATGCGCGCCTGATGGTGCAGCTGGTAGTCAATCTGGTGAACAACGCCATCACCTATACGCCCGCAGGCTCGCATATCATGATTTCGATTAGCGTCGACGATGGACGCGTGGCGTGCTCGGTGGCCGATGATGGTCCGGGCATCGCACCCGAGGATCGCGAGCGGATCTTCGAGTCGTTCTATACCGCCAACCATGGTCTGGCCGACAGCCACCGTAGTGTGGGCCTGGGGCTTTCGCTCTGCCGCTCCATTGCGCTGGCGCATGGCGGTAGCATAGAGGTTGCCGCGGCGGACCCGCACGGCTCGGTCTTTACGATTGAGCTTCCCGTCGCCGACGTTTCGTTTGATAAGGAGTAGCGCTGTGCCGAACTCTGCCGTAAAACCGCTCATCTTGGTCGTTGAGGACGACCCCGCTGTCCGCAATCTTATTGTTGCCGCGCTCGAGGCGCACGGCTTGCGTCATATGGCCGTGGAGACCGCCCATGCCGCCATCGCTGCCGCCTCATCGCAGGCACCGAGCATTGTGCTGCTCGACCTGGGTCTGCCCGATATGGACGGCGTCAAGGTGGTGGAGTCGGTGCGCGCATGGTCGGGCATGCCGATTATCGTGGTATCGGCGCGTAGCGAGGATGCGGACAAGATTCGCGCACTCGATGCCGGCGCCGACGACTACCTGACCAAGCCGTTTTCGGTCGAGGAGCTGCTCGCGCGCATTCGCACGACGCTCAGGCGCCTTTCGTATGCGCAATCGGGCGGCGTTGCCTCCGAGGGCACGTTCGATGCCGGTGAGCTGCATATCGACTTTGATGCCGGCATTGCCACGATGGATGGCGAGGAGCTGCATCTGACGCCGATTGAGTACAAGCTCTTGTGCCTGCTGGCACATAACGCCGACAAGGTACTAACGCACCAGTTTATCCTGCACGAGATTTGGGGCGCGGCAACTAAGAGCGACCTGGCGAGCCTGCGCGTCTTTATGGGCACGCTGCGCAAGAAGATCGAGTCCGACCCCGCGCATCCGCGCTATATCCAGACGCACGTGGGCATCGGTTACCGCCTGGTCACCCAAGGGTAGGACGGCGTTCGCCATCCCACTATGAGTTGCGGTGAAATAGTTCCTGTTTGGGCCTTTACCAGGCTTTTTAGGAACTATTCCACCGCAACTTTTTTATTTGCCCTTGGGCTTGCTGGCGTAGAACTTCTTCTTTTTGGACTTGTCGGCAGGGGAGGGTTTGCCGGCAAAGTTGGACTTGCCGTTGCCGGCCTGCGCGTGCGCGGGCGCCGTTGCGCGAGGCTTACGGGCCTCGGGGTTGCGCAGCTCCTCGGTTCGCTCGGCAATTTCCTCGGCGCTAAAGCCGACCTCTGCCATGGCGTCCTCGATGGGCAGGCGGCGCACGATGTAGCAGTGGTGCACCTTCTGGTTGCGCGCGAAATCCTCGGGGATGGTATGTGCCGTAATGTCCTCCAGCACGACGCCCGCGCGCGCGAGCTTGCGTGTCTCGGGGCGGAAGCCGCGCAGGTTGCAGCTAAAGATGGCATGTCCGCCCTGTGCAAGCAGGCGAGATACGCCGGCCAAAAGCTCAACATGGTCACGCTGGACATCCCAGGTGCGGCGGCCCATCTTGGACGAGTTCGAAAACGTGGGCGGGTCGACAAAGATCAGGTCCCAGCGGTTGCGCGTCTGGCGCTGGTCACGAATCCAGGCGAGCACGTCATCGCGCACAAAATGATGCTGCGGACCAACAAAGCCGTTCTGGCGCATATTGCGCTCGGCCCAGTCCAGATAGGTGTTGGAAAGGTCGACCGTCACAGTCTCCTCGACGCCACCGTCTGCCGCGTAGCAGGTGGCGGTGCCGGTATAGGCGAACAGGTTGAGGAAGCGGCGCGCCTGTTTGGCGTGCTCGCGCACCAGGTTGCGGGTGACGCGGTGATCCAAGAAGATGCCCACATCCAAATAGTCGTCAAAGTTGACGGCAAAGGTAAGGCCGCCCTCTTCGATGAGCGGCAGGCGACGGCGCGCGATGTTGGCGCGCTCGCCCGAGCCGCCCTTGCCGGCGCCCTGCTTACCGTACTGCGAGCCGCCGCGCGAACGCATGCGGGCCTTGGCGTGCACGTGCTCGGCCGGAACATCCAGGATGCGCGGCGCGATGGCCAAGATGTCGAGCATGCGGGCCTGGGCCAGTGCGGGGTCGATGGTCTTAGGTGCGGCGTATTCGGCAATGACGAGCCAGCGGCCCGGCGTCTGCGGGCAGCCCTCGTACAGGTCGATGGCGGCGGAGTAGTCGGGCAGGTCGGCATCGTAGACGCGGTAGCAGCTCACGCCCTCGCGCTTTGCCCACTTGCGACGCAGACGGGCGTTCTTGCGCAGGCGGTTGGCGAACTGCTCGGACTCGGGGATGAGCACGGGCAGCGGCTTGCCGTCGCCCAGGTCGAGCGTGGCGGCAGGCTCGGGCATGGAGGAAGCGGCGGCTTCGTCGTTGGCTTCGTTGGCATCCGCAACCTCGGCCTCGGCATTCGCGCTGGTCGCAGCCTCAAACGCTGCGGCGGCGTGGTCGAGCGAGGGCCAAACCTCAATAGCCGCCTCCTCGTTATTGGGCATGACGGCGATGGAGCGCGCGGGCTCGGCATGGAGCGCGCGGGCCAGCAAGCCGTCGCGGGTGAGAGCGGCGACCGGCGCCGAAGCGAGCTCGGGGGCGCGGCGCAGCTCGCCGATGAGCGTCATGGCATCGTGCATGAGCGAAAGCGGGGTCTCGGTCGTGTCCGCGACCAGGGCGGCACCGGCGATGGCGCCCGCATGGTCCAGCACGGTGGCGGGCTTGGCGGCACAAAAGTCGACAAAACGCTTGTAGCCGGCGCACTTGACCATGCGCTCGGCAGTCTTGCGGGCGGCGGGGTCGATGTCTACGGCCACGATGCGCGCCTGGCGCTCGCGCGCTGCCGCCTCGCGCTCGCGCGCCTCGGCAAGCAGCTGCTCCCACAGGACGGCGTCGTGCAGCTGCCAGCCCTCAAAGCCCCAGCGCTCGCGCGCGGCGCCCGGGGCGCGGTCGGTCAGAATGTTCACGGCCTCCAGCAGCAGACCGCCGCCGGCGCACGAGGCGTCGACCAGCGTGGGAAGGGCTTCGTTCTCATAATCGTCGGCCGTCAACTCGCGCTCGCACAGTGCGGTCCAGCCGACCTGCGCCAGCACCAGGGCGGCGTAGTCGGGGCGCAACACGTGCGCGCCCTCGCCGGCACGGGTCGCCGCGGGCGGCAGGCGCTTGAACAGCGGGTCGCCCGAAAGGTCCAGGCTTATGCTCGCGCGGCGCTGGCGCAGCGAAAGCAGTAGGTGAATATCGGGGTCGGCGGCATCGACGTCGGCGCGACGGCCCGTGGTCTCGGCCAGACGGTCGCACAGCGCGTCCTTGGCGCGCAGGGCCGAGAAGCGCGTGTTGCGCAGCTGCTCGGTCACGCCGCGGGCGGTGATGGCGATGGTGGCGCCGGGGCGGATGATGGTCTCCCAGGCGATGTCGTAAACGCTATCGTACAGTTCATCGGCATCCTGCGCCTCAAAGCGCCCGAGTACCACGAACACGCGGCTCGCCAGGCGCGACCACAGACAGGCGCGGTAGCCTTCTTCGAGCTCGCCCTCAAATGTAGCGCGGCCCTTCAGCCGGCGAACATGCGAAAGCCCGAGGCGTTTAAGCTCATCGGCGAGTGCGGACTCAAAGCCCTCGGGGCAGCTTGCGTAAAATTCCATGGGTGACCTCTCTGGTTGCGTCGCTCCATTATATGATGGATACTTCGTTTACTCTCGCCCCCGAAAGGAACCCATATGATTGATGCGTGCCCCGATTCCGCCGTGCTCTTTTTTGACGTGGACGGCACGCTGACGTCGTTCGATCCCGACAACATGACCGACAAGGACTTTTCGGCGGTTCACCCCTCGCAGGCGGTCGTCGAGGCGTTTCATCGTCTGCGCGACGCGGGACACCAGGCATTTATCTGCACGGGTCGTCCCCTGTGGCTCATCGCGGACAGTTTGCGTGCGCTCGACCCCGCGGGCATCGTTGCCATGGCAGGCGCCACGCTCGAGGTCGAGGGCCGCGTGGTGCATGAGGACTGCTTTGACGAGGACGTTATCGAGGAGCTTGCGCGCCGTATGGCCGCGGCAGGGATTGAGGCCTTTTTCGAGACCAACGTGGCTACTTTTGCCCTGGAACCCGCGGGTGTTGAGCAGTCGTTTCTGATTGGCACTTCTGTGGTGCACAGCACCGAGGAAATGCGCGTCGACGGCCGTCTGCGCGTGGGCAAGGTAGGCATCGTCGCGAGCGACCTGGCTCGCGTAGCCAACGATGACGGCTTTATCGATCGCGAGTTTGAGATGTGCAACACCGGTGGTCAGAATCGCGAGCTGAGCCCCAAGGGCATTGACAAGGGCGTGGGCGTGGCGCGAGCGCTGGCGTATCTGGGCCGCGAGGGAAATGCGCGCACCTTTGGCTTTGGCGATTCGGGCAACGACCTGGGTATGCTCGCCGCGGTCGAGACGGCTGTCGCCATGGGCAACGCCATGCCTGAGGTCAAGGCGGTCGCCGACTACGTGACCGACGATGTCGCACACGACGGCACCGTCACCGCCATGCAGCATTTCGGCCTCATCTAATGAATCTCGCGTTCTGACGTTTGCTCAAACTGCGACTCTTTGCTTTTGCATGCTCAATCGATTTATCAATCCAAACACTGAGGTGTTTATACCGTTCGCCGAGAAGATAAAAACCCGCAGCTCACGCCTTGATAAACATAGGTAAAGTGTTTAGCAGTTTATCGGCCGTATGCTAACGAAAGGAATCAGGCAGATGGCAATCAAGGTGTTCGCTGACGGTGCAAACCTCGAGGGCATGCTCGACATGTACGAGAACGGCAACGTTCAGGGTTTCACGACCAACCCGTCCCTTATGAAGAAGGGCGGCGTGACGGATTACCGCGCGTTTGCCAAAGAGGTCTTGACCCACATCACCGATGTGTCCGTCTCGTTTGAGGTCTTTGCCGACGACATCGAGACCATGGAGGTCGAGGCCCGCGAGATCGCTACCTGGGCCGAGAACGTCTACGTTAAGATCCCGTGCGTGACCACCAAGGGCGAGTCCACCGCCGATCTGGTCCGCAAGCTTTCCGCCGACGGCATCAAGGTCAACGTTACTACCATCTTTACGCCTGCGCAGGTCGATGAGATGGTCGAGGCCGTTGACACCGAGACGCCGTCCATCATCTCGCTCTTTGCCGGCCGTATCGCCGATACCGGCGTTGACCCCATTCCGTTTATGACGGAGTCGGTCCAGAAGGCCGCCGCCAAGCCCAACTGCGAGGTCCTGTGGGCGTCCACGCGCGAGCTCATCAACATCTACCAGGCCGAGGCCTGCGGCTGCCAGATCATCACGGTGCCCAACAGCATCCTTGCCAAGCGCAAGAACATTGGCCGCGACCCGTACGAGGTCTCGCTCGACACCGTGCGCGGTTTTGCCAAGGATATCGCCGCTTTGGGCTTCCATATTCTGCCGTAGCGCGAACACTGAGCGCGTCGCGGGCTGTTCGCCCCGGCCTTTCCTTTCCCTATCGCTCACGCGCTTCGCGAGGGTCGCGCTAGGCAAAGGAAAGGCCGGGGCTGCTGACACGGGCTCGCTGGCAAGTCGGTACTTGGCTTCCATATCCTGCCGTGGGCAAAGGTACCCCCGCCTGCGACGTGCAAAATTGAGAGTATTCTGCGAGGTAAAGGCTTTTACCAGCTAGTTGAAGCACGGAACAGCCCCCGTTTTGGCTCTGATGACGCCAAAACGGGGGCTGTTTATGACTTTATTGCCTCTGAGGGGCGTCCGGAACAGCGGAATTTGCAGAATACTCGCGATTTTGCACGTCACTACAGGGGGTACCCTTGCTTTGGCGGTTTACTTCCCCTGTACCATGGTGAGGGAGATTTTCTTGCGGTCGCGATCGACCTTCTCGACCCACACCTTGACCGTGTCACCGACGCGCACCACATCGCTGGGGTGCTTGACAAAGCGGTTGGCCAGCTTGGAGATGTGCACGAGGCCGTCCTGGTGCACGCCCACGTCGATGAAGGCGCCAAAGTCCACAACGTTGCGCACCGTGCCCTTGAGTTCCATGCCGGGCTCCAGGTCGTCGATGGAAAGCGCTGAGCGGCTAAAGACCACCTCGGGCGCGTCGTCACGCGGGTCGCGACCGGGCTTCTTGAGCTCGTTGACAATGTCGATGAGCGTGAGGGTGCCGCAGTCCAGGTCGCTTGCCAGCGCCGAGATACTGCCCAGGCGGCGCTCGATGTCGGGCACGCCGCCGCGGCTGAGTTCACTGGCCGCCACACCGGCGCGCTCCAGGACGGATGTGGCCACCTCGTAGCTCTCGGGGTGGACGCTTGTCGCGTCGAGCGGGTTCTTGCCACCGCTGATGCGCAAAAAGCCCGCGGCGTTGAGATATGCCTTGGGTCCCAGCTTGGGGACCTTCTTGAGCTGGCGGCGATCGGTAAAAGCGCCGTTTTCCTCGCGGTAGGCCACGATGTTTTTGGCCACACTCGGCGTGATGCCCGACACGTATCCCAGCAGGCTCGCGCTTGCGGTGTTGACGTCGACGCCCACGCGGTTGACGACGTCCTCCACCACATGGCCCAGGGTGCGCGAAAGCTCGGCCTGGTCAAGGTCGTGCTGGTACTGGCCCACGCCGATAGACTGGGGCGGGATCTTGACGAGCTCTGCCAGCGGGTCCTGTAGACGGCGGCCCAGACTCATGGCGCCACGCACGGTGACGTCCAGATCGGGATACTCCTGGCTGGCGAGCTCGGAGGCGGAGTACACCGACGCGCCGGCCTCATTGACGATGGTGTATCGCAGCCCAGGCGCCTGCTCGGCGATGAACTCCGAGACGACTTCCTCGGTCTCGCGGCTGGCGGTGCCGTTGCCGATGACGATGGTGTTGACGCTGTCCTTCTTGACGAGGCGGGCGAGCTCGCGCTTGGTGCCGGAGACGTCGTGGCGCGGCTTGGTGGGATAGACCACGCCGTGGTCGAGCAGCTTGCCGGTCTCGTCCATGACGGCGACCTTGCAGCCGGTGCGGTAGCCCGGATCGAGCGCGAGCACGCGGGCGCCGCGCACGGGGCGCGCCGAGAGCAGGCCCTCGAGATTCTTGGCAAAGACGTTGATGGCCTCGGTCTGCGCGCGGACGGTGAGCTTGGCGCGGGCCTCGCGCTCCAGCGAGGGGGCCATGAGGCGCTTGTAACCGTCGGCGATGGCGGCATCGAAGACGGGCGCGAAGACGCCCTGGCGGCGGGGCCAACGGCTGCCGAGGCGTGCCGTGGCGGCGGCGCCGTCGACGTTCACGCGCACGCGGAGCTTGCCTTCGCGCTCACCGCGGTCGATAGCCAGCACGCGGTGGTTGGGTATACGGCGCAGCGGCTCGTCATAGCTGTAGTACGGCTCGTAGGGGGTCTTCTCGGCGGGGTCGGTGGCCTCGACGACGATGTCGGCGGTGTTTTGCGTAAAGGCGCGCAGGTCGGCGACGTTCTCGGGGTCCTCGGCCACCGTCTCGGCCACGATGTCGGCGGCGCCGGCGAGCGCCTTTTCGGGCGTGTCAAAGCCGGCCTCCTCGTTGACGTAGTCCGCGGCGGCGTCGAGCGCGCTGCCCTTGGTCGAGGCCTGCATGATGATCATGTTGGCGAGCGGCTCCAGGCCTGCCTCGCGGGCCTTCTGCGCGCGGGTCATGCGCTTTTTGCGGTAGGGCTTGTAGAGGTCCTCGACACGCTGCAGCTGCGTGGCCTCGCGAATCTGCTGCTCGAGTTCGGGCGTGAGTTTGCCCTGGGCGTCGATAAGCAGAATGACGTCCTCTTTGCGCTGCTCGAGATTGCGCAGGTAGGACAGGCGCTCGTCGAGTGCGCGCAGGGCAACGTCATCCATGCCGCCCGTTGCTTCCTTGCGGTAGCGCGAGATAAAGGGGATGGTGTTGCCCTCGTCGATGAGCTTGACGGCTGCCTCGACGTTGGCGGCCTTAAGGTTGAGCTCGCGGGCGAGCTGGGCGATAAGATCCATGGGACTCCTTGCGTTTAAGGTGCGTTTGCAGCACAGAGCTACCAAGGATACCACCCGTCCCAAAAGACTGTTTCGTGGCGGACGAATCAAGCCGAGGTGCAAAAGGGCCCCCGCCCCAAAAAAATCGTCGGCAAGGTAGAAAAAAAGCCCCGCGGGCAGGAGGCTGCTCGCGGGGCAAAGAAGAGGGGCATATTTGTGGCGGACCGAGGGGTTCGGCATGGGGTTTCTGCCGCGGCCGCTCTTAAGGCATTACAGCTCGACGAGCTGGCCGGTCTCGGCGGCCTCCTTGATAGCGTTAAGCAGCGTGAGCGTCTTAACGTTATCGGCGGGGGTCACGACGGGCTCGACCTCGCGGCGGACAACCTTCACAAAGTGCTTGAGCTGCATCTTGTGCGGCAGCGCCGGGTCCACGGCCGGGATCTCCATCTGCAGCGGCTTGTGCCAGTTGGAGGCGCCGTCGTAGGAGAATTGGTGCAGGCGGGGCAGCGAAAGGGCGCCCAAGGTTCCGCCGATAAAGTAGGCGTCGGCGTCGAAGGGGCGGTACTGCGGATCCTCGCGAGCGGTGGCCTCCCAGTTCCAGGGGCTGGCGGTGGCGTCGGAGATGGTCATGCTCGCAAGCGCGCCATCGGCGAAACGGACGTTGACCACGGCGGAGTCCTCGGTCTCAAAACCGCGGGCGGCGCTGGACTGCATACCCTGGACGGCAACGGGCTCGCCCAGCAGGTAACGGAGCAGGTCGACGTCGTGCACCAGGTTGACCAGGATCGGGCCGGCACCCTTCTTGCGGCGCCACTCGATATCGAAGTACTCGTCATTCTTATAGATCATGTAGTGGAAGCTCGACACGGTGAGCTTGCCCAGCTCGCCGGACTCGATGATCTCCTTGGCCTTGTTGACGAAGGGGTTGTGGCGACGGTGCTGGCCCACGAGCACGGGCACGCTGGCGGTCTCGGCCTCGGCGGCGAAGGCCTGGGCATCCTCAAGATCGTTGGAGATCGGCTTTTCGACCAGCGGCACGATGTTGCGCTTCACAGCCTCGCGGGCAACGCCCAGGTGCAGGTCGTTGGGGGTGGCGATAATGACGGCCTCGGGCTTGACCTCGTCCATCATCTGGGCGGGATCGGTGTAAAACGGCACGCCGGCGGCCTCGGCCGTGGCGCGGGCGCCCTCAAAGGCGTCGGCGATGGCGACGAGCTCGGCTTCGGGCTCCTCGGTGACAAAGCGGATGTGGTTGCGGCCCATGGCGCCGGCGCCGATAACGGCAATGCGGACGGGGTTGAGCTCAGACATTTCGACTCCTTAATACTGGTGGCGATGGAATGCGGCAAGGGGGCGGCCCTTGCCGCGTCAAGCAAAACTAAGCGGACTTCTTCTTGCTGTCGGAGACCATCATGTAGACGGTGAGCACGACGGCGATGGCGGCGATCACAATGGCGCCGTAGAAGGACTGCTGATAGGCGGCGCTGCCGGCCTCGGCGTGATACAGCACGGCGGTGATGGGCTGGCTGATCCAGGTGGAAGCGGCATAGCCCAAAAACATGATGCCGTAGTTGACGCCGATGTTGCTGGTGCCGAAGGCGCCACCGGTGAGCGGCGGGTAGATGACGAGCAGGGCGCCAAAGCTAAAGCCGAGCAAGGCGAGCGCCACAAAGAACATGGCCTGCGTAAAGCTCATCGACATGATGACGAGGGCGACGATGGTGACGACAAGGCTGATGAGCAGCGACTTGTAGGCGCCGAGCTTGTCGATGATCTGGCCAAAGGACAGACGGCCAACCAGGTTGGCGCAGGTGTTGACGGAGACCACCACACCGCCGAGGGCGACGGCCGCGGCGCTCGTGGGGTCGGCGAAGAGCTGGACGGCGGCGATGGAGGCAACCTTGCCCACGAGCAGGGTGCCGGCGGTGGCGGCAAAGGCGAAGGTGACGATGAGGACCCAGAAGCGCGGGGTCTTGACCATCTCGCCCGGGGTGAGGTCGCCGAAGGTGCCGGCGTGCGCGCCGCCCTTGGGGGCCTCGAAGCCCTCGGGCAGCCAACCGGCCTCGGGGGCCTTCAAGAACAGGGCGGAGGCGGCGATCATCACAAAGAAGATGACTCCGAGCGCCTTAAGGGCGCTAAAGATGCCCAGGCTCGGGATGAGCAGCGAGGCGAGCACCGGGGACAGCACGGCGGGACCGGCGGTCGAAGCGGCCAGGGTGATGCCGGAGGCGAGACCCTTCTTGTCGATGAACCACTTTTGGCCGGTGGTGAGCGCGGGGTTGTAGCCCAGGCCGTTGCCGACGGCGGCGACGAGCGAGAACCACAGGTAGAACTGCCACGGCTCGGTGACTGTGCCGGACATGAACCAGCCCAGGCCGTAGCACACGGCGGCGGCGATCACGACGTTACGCGGGCCGATCTTATCGGAGATACGGCCGGCGAAGATGCCCGTCACGGCCATGATGGTCTGAAAGACCGGGAAAGCCCAGGTAAGGGCACTCGACCACTCGGGGTAGACGGCGAGCAGGTTCTTGCTCACGACGGAATACAGCGCGATGGAGCTGATGAAGAACATGGTGACGCACGCGGCGGAAAGCACGACGGCGCGACCCTTGTTGGAGTTGCTGGAAGCCATTGGACTCTTTCTAATCGATGTGGGAGAGGAGCGGTCGTATCCGCGGGCCTCCCTGTTAGGTTGGTTTACTGGTCAGTTGGCTTGGCGACGCCGGACTCATCGGACCAAAGCTCGACACCCTTGTTCTTAAGGTAGTTGTCGGCATAGGCGCGACGGCCGCCGGGCTTAGCGGTGAGGTCGCCCATCATGTTGGAGAAGCCGCCGTCGACCTTGATGGCGTCGCCGGTGGTAAAGTCCGAGCGCTTGGACGCCAGGAACATGACGGCGTTGGCGATATCGCTGACCTCGCCGATGCGGCGCGTGGCGATCAGACGGCTGCGGCTCTTTTCGACCTCGGGGTCGGCGTAGAAGTTGGCCGACATCGGGGTCTTAACGAAGCAGGGCTCGACGCAGTTGGAGCGCACGCCGTAGGGCCCCCACTCGGCAGCCAGCATCTTGGACATCATGTTGACGCCGGCCTTGGTAGAGCTGTACACGCCCGAGAACGTTTCGGGGGAGTGGCTGGCGACGGTCGAGATGTGCACCAGGCGGCCCTGGCCGGCCTTGATCATCTCGCGACCAAAGCGCTGCGAGGTGATGAAGTAACCGGTGAGGTTGACGTTGAGCACCTGCTCCCAATCGCTCAGCGGCAGGTCCTCCATGGCGGCGAAGCGCAGGATGCCGGCGGTGTTGACGAGGACGTCGACGCGGCCGAAGTTGGCGATGGTGGCGTCGACGGCAGCCTGAACCTCGGCCTCGTCGGTGGCGTTCATCTTGTAACCCTCGGCGTGGATGCCAAACTCGGCAGCGAGGTCGGCGGCTGCGGCCTTGACCTTTTCCTCGTCCAGATCGAGCAGGATGACGTTGGCGCCGTTGCGGGCGAACTCGCGGCAAATCTCGACGCCCATACCGCCGAGCGCGCCGGTCACGGCGCAGACATCGCCCTCGAGCTTAAGCCAGTTGCTCATAGGAACTTCCCTTCTTGTGCCTCCCGGTGGGTCGCTCCCATTAACCGACCCACGTGGTTTTCGCAGGTTATCGTATGCTTTGCATTTGCGCAGGTGAATTGCATATTTGTTAGAATGGCGTTAACCGTAGGTTTATAGCTCGCAAGACGATATGTCCCTAATTGAGTGTGTGACCTGTCAAAACGACCCCCTTCGGTAGTTCATTGCCATGCGTCTGGAAACGGGAGATTGACGTGTACGATCGACGACTCGAGGCCATATCGGCCGCCGCGGAGCTGGGAAGCTTCTCGCGTGCGGCGGCAAAATTGCGCGTGTCGACCCCGGCGCTCGTCAAGCAGGTATCGGGTTTTGAGGCGGAGTTCGGTATTACGCTGTTTGAGCGCTCGCATTCGGGCGTCAAGGTGACGCCGGCGGGCGCTCTGCTGGTGGACGATGCGCGCTCAATCATGCGCCAGTCCGAGGATGCGTTGCGCCGCGCCCGACGCGCGGCGGGCGATGGCGGTGCCGTGCGCCTGGGCGTGTCGATGATGTGCCCGGGGCGCCAGACGCTGTCGATGTGGACGGGTGTGCACGAGCTGGAGCCATCGTTGCGATTTGAGATCGTGCCGGTAAGCGACCTCTATGACGAGCGCGAATCCGTCATGCGCAGCTTGGGCCGCGAGGTCGATGTGGTGCAGTCGAGTTTTTCTACTCCACGCTGGGGCGACGCCTGTCAAAAGCTCCGCATCGTTAATGTGCCGTTTTATATCGACCTGCCGCGCACGAGCCCGCTGGCGCGCAAGACACGCATTACGGTCGCCGACTTGGAGGGCATGCGCCTGCGCGCACTGCGCCACGGCAACGATGCCATGGACAGCCTGCGCATCGACCTTCTGGCCGACGGCGGTGTGGACGTGATCGATGTGGATAGCTTTGACTTCGCGCTCTTTAACGAGGCGGAGGAAAAGGGCGACGCGGTGCTCACCTGTGGCGCGTGGTCGGGGGTGCACCCGGCCTTTGTGGGCGTGCCGTTCCTATGCGGTCGCGAGGTGCCAGTCTTTCTGCACTACCCGCTCGAGCCCACCCTCCAAGTACAAAAATTCGTCAACGCCATGGCCCAACTCCTCAAGTAGCTCATTTAGGACGGGCTTTTTTAGCCACTTTTGGCGTCCTACCTGCGCAATGCGAAAAATGACTGCAAATCGGTTACGCATGATTTTGCTTTTGCCCTGGGCTGGTTGTAGAATCAAAAAACTTAAACGTACTACTTGTGCAGCTTGCGCGAAAGCTCGGGCTGCGGCTGGGGGGTGCGCCCGTGCAGGGTCCTTTCGGTCATATAGCGTCGATGCGCCGCACCTTTGTGATGTTGGCAGCGGTCTTATGCGCATTCGTTATGGTCGGGGGGTTGCCCTCGCGTGCGTACGGTGACGATGGCAACCTTATAGCGAACCCAACCTTTACCAACCAAGCTTCTGGTTGGTCGACGACCTCTCCGGATAAGAAAATCGGCGAGGCGTCGTACCTCGACCTCCCCACGAAGCTCCTCAACGGTCAAAGAAACCTCAAACAAGCTAACGGTAATCACTTTGCGCTTGCGTGGAATCTTAAGCCGCAGGATACCAATGCTTATTTTGAACCCGGATCAACCTACACCACCTTTTCCACCCAGAGCGGCTCCACGTACGAGTGGGGCCTCAACCATCGCGCCGCAACCGAACACGACGTGCTGATGCTCACGATGGGTCCTCAACAGGAGAATCTGTCGGTTAACAGCGCAGGCCAAGACCAGCTCATGCAGCTGCGGACTTGGCTTAAGGCGCAGGGCAAGATGCCCCAGGGAAATACCGTTGAGCAGTACACCGTTTACAGCGATCCCTTTGCTGCAAATGGCGGCTTTGCTGGTAGCAGCGCCGACGGATCCCACTTCTCGTTTGAGCAGAGCGACGGTCGCATTGCGCTTTCTGTGTGGCTCGTAAGCTCTAACGGACAGGGTTGGTTCTCCTTTGGCACCAACAGTACACACTATTATCGAGCGCTTCCCGAGCAAGACGATGAGTTTGCCTATCAGGCAGTCTATGCCGCAGCGTCCGAAAACACGATGCTTGCACTAACTTGCTACGATTCAAATCTTACGGGGGCAAACGAACAATACCGGGAGTGGTTTGGCAATCTGGTCAACGACGTTCACGTGGAAAAGCAGGGCACGCGCAATATCTATAGCGACTTTGCCAAGGTGTATCAGGAAAACTCGTCCGAGACCATGACAACGCTCACGCGCTATGCGTTCTCGACCTCGAATCTTAAGAACGAGAATACGAACATTGCTAACGGCAGCTTTGAAGAGGATATACATCTAGGGAACCAGAGGCCCAGCAAGTTTACGTTGTGCTCGCCCCATTGGCGTACGACCGAGACAGACCATCGTATCGAGATCGTTGCCCAGAACGACTACTATATCGACCCAGCTGGGCATTCTGTTACGTTTACGCCCTCCGATGGTGACTATGCAGCCGAGCTCAACGCACACGAGGCGAGTTCGCTCTACCAATATGTGACGACCGAGCCGGGAAAACAGTACGAGTGGGGGCTCGATCACCGCGGCCGCTCGGGTCGAGACGCCATGGCCCTTATCATCGGTCCGCGACAAGAAAACGAGCCGTACAAGGACAATCAAAAGGCACTCGATCAGTACCAGCAAATTGTTCAATGGATTCAAATGAGCGTCGATAACTATGTCGGCTTGGATGTGGCCAATTTTTCCCAATCGGGCTGCAGCAAAAAGATCATCCTGTATTCAACCAAGTTTGACAAAGTGGGCGGATTTGCCGATGCGTCCAGCGGAAGCGCGTTCTCATGGACGGCCGATGCGGAGCATACCGAAAAATGGTGCGTATGGATTATGGCGTCCGAAAACGACGCGTGGGCTTCCTACGGTTCCAACGCGCTCGAGCAGAACAGACGATATGAGCAGGACATAAAAACATTGAGAGCCCCTGCTGCATGAAAGAC
>CAJMAZ010000021.1:0-33659 GCA_905211535.1 uncultured Collinsella sp.
ATAAACACTTGCGCGGGCTTATAAGAAGATTTCCGTCTATCAAATCAATAAAAAAGATGGGAACGCACAGCGACAGCAGCTGTTGCCAAATGACACCCTGCGTTACATCGATAGCCGTAGATTTCTTAGCCACACGCCCTCCCCGCCAGCGTACGTCAAACAACATAACGGCAATTTAAGACCAAAGCCAATACTAGCTTAGCACCGACTGGCGGCGACCGAAACACCCCGAATTAGAGCGCGGTGCGGAAAACTGCCTAGTGATACAAACCCGGCTGGTAGTGATACTCATTGCTCACGTGCGGGCACAGCTGCCAAAAGGCGACGGCACTCGCCGCGGCCACGTTGAGCGAATCGACCCCGTGCGCCATCGGAATGCGCACGGCCCGGTCGCAGCCCGCGATGGTCTTGGCGCCAAGGCCGGCACCCTCGGTGCCCATAAAGATTGCCAGGCGGTCAATCTCCTGTAGCGCGGGATCGTCCAACGACACCGAATCGTCCGTCAACGCCATGGCGGCACAGGAGAACCCGGCATTGTGCAGCGCCGCCAGGCCGTCGTGCGGCCATACGCGCGCCTCGCTGCCAATACGCGTCCACGGCACCTGGAACACGGTGCCCATGCTCACGCGAGCCGAGCGACGATACAGCGGGTCACAGCACGTCGGGCTGACCAAAATACCGTCAACGTTCAATGCGGCAGCCGAGCGGAAAATCGCGCCAACATTGGTGTGATCGACAATACCCTCAAGCACACACACGCGCACCGGACGATCCCCCGCAGCCTCGACGACGCCACCCAAGAACTCATCAACCGGAATCTGACGCGGGCGACGGAACGCCGCGAGCGCACCACGCGTCACGTTAAAGCCCGTCAACTGCTCCATGAGCTCAATGGAGGCCACGAACACGGGAACCGGACCCGCTCCCTCGCGCACGACAAGCTGGTCAAACAGCGGCATCATCTGGTCGAGCCAGCGCTCGCCCAAAAGAAAGCTCACCGGCTCATATCCGGCGCGAACCGCACGCTCGATGACCTTGGCACTCTCAGCGATA
Source organism: uncultured Collinsella sp. (assembly GCA_905211535.1). Classification (GTDB taxonomy): domain Bacteria; phylum Actinomycetota; class Coriobacteriia; order Coriobacteriales; family Coriobacteriaceae; genus Collinsella. Next base: position 1,054 of record CAJMAZ010000021.1, read on the forward strand.
AAAATGCCCTTCTGCGGCTCCAGCACGCAGCGAAGCTCACGCTCGGTCAGTCGCACGTAGGCATCGAGCCGCTCATCCGTAAGCGAATCGATTCGCAGCACCTCAACGGCATCAGTCATAGCAGCCAGCCTGCACCCTTCTTTACAACGCATCTATACCAAACGAGGCGACGCTAAGCGCCGCCCCATGCATTCAATCAACCCGATGATACCGTTCACGCCAGACGATTTAAGCATCAACGCGACGATACGTCACGAACTCATAATCGAGCCCTTCGTCACCCTCGCCCGCGGCAATCGTGGCAACACCGCCAGCCTGCGAAACTTCCCATGCAGGATCGACGTCCAAATCGGGAAAGTACGTGTCCACGGCATGGATGCAATGGTTGTGCGTGACCTCCGCCTCCACGCAATACGGCAAAAATTGCCGATACACCTCGCCGCCGCCAATCACCCACGCAACGGGCTCATCGGCTACCGCGGCGAGCGCTTCGTCGACGCTATGCACCACGTCAACGCCCTCGGGCGCAAAGCCCTCGTCGCGCGTAAGCACGATATTGCGGCGGTTCTTGAGAGGACGCCCGCCGGGAAAACTCAGCAGCGTCTTGCGTCCCATGATAACCGGGCAGCCCTTGGTGCAGGCCACAAAATGGCGCATATCGGCGCGATTGGACACCACCATGTCGCCCTCGCACCCAATGCCCCAATCGTCACACACGGCGACGATAGCAGATAGCTTACACGTCATGAGCACCACCTACACCGCAATGGGAATGTTCTTGACCTGCGGGCCGTGCTCATAGCCCTCGACGATCAGGTCGTCGGTCGTAAACGCATAGAAGTCATGCACATCGGGGTTGAGCGTTACCTTGGGTGCCGCAAACTGCGGACGCTCGATAAGCTCGCGGACGATATCGACATGACGATCATAGATATGGGCGTCGGCGATCACGTGCAGCAGCTCACCGGGAATCATATCGACCGACTGCGCGACCATCATCAGCAAAATGGCGTACTGGCACACGTTCCAGTTGTTCGCGGCCAAAATGTCCTGGCTGCGCTGGTTGAGAATCATGTTGAGCGTCGGCTTGTCGTCCTGAGGACGCTGCGTCACGTTATAGGTCACGCTATAGGCGCACGGATAAAGGTGCATCTCGGACAGATCGCTAAACACGTACGTATTGGTCATAATGCGGCGACTATACGGCGTGTGCTTAAGGTCGTACAGCACACGGTCCATCTGGTCGAAGTCGCCCTCGGCGTAATGGCTCTTCTGACCAATCTGATAGCCGTAGGCTTTACCGATGGAACCGGTCTCATCGGCCCACTCATCCCAGATATGGCTGTTGAGATCATGCACGTTATTGGACTTCTTTTGATAGATCCACAGAATCTCGTCCATGGCAGACTTAAGCGCCGTACGACGCAGGGTGAGCGCGGGGAACTCCTCGCGCAGATCATAGCGCGCCGTGACACCAAAGTTTTTAATGGTATAGGCAGGGGTGCCGTCCTCCCACACCGGACGGACCTTTTGGCCCTCGGTGGTGGTGCCATGGTCCAAAATATCGCGGCACATGGTTACAAACTGCTGATCAGCTTTGCTCATTGACCCTCCTGTCAGTCGCCTATAAGCGAGATTTATTGTAGCCCAGGCGCGCGAGTGTCGAATTGGACACTTAGTCCGGCACACGCAATGCACGGCAGCGCGGCTCCGCATGCGGCAACGAGGCATCTTAGCCTTTTTCTGACATATGCCAGAAATGCCTTGCGCCCAACGACTAACGCGTTATCCTATTGTTGACATATGTCAGATAAGGAGTGCGCATGGCAGGAAGACGCGAAAAACTGCGCCGCGTCGGGATCATCCCCGAATACCGCGGCTTTACCCCCGATGGCCTGGCCAGCGGTGATGCCATCGACATGACCGTCGACGAGCTTGAGGTGCTGCGCCTGTGCGACCTGGAAGGTCTCAACCAAGAGGCGGTCGCCCAGCAGATGGGCATCGCCCGCGCAACGGTGGCGGCCATTTGCAGCCGCGCGCATCGCAAGGTGGCCGATGCGCTGGTCAACGGACGAGCGCTCGTCATCGAGGGCGGCAATATCGCGTACTCCCCCATCGCCACGACGACGGCCGCATGGCCAGCAAAGGAGGTCGGCACCATGAGGGTGGCAACGACGTACGACAACGGCAACATCTTTATGCACTTTGGCCGCAGCGAGCAGTTCAAGATCTACGACATCCAGGATGGCAAGGTGCTCAACGAGCAGGTCGTAGGCACCGGAGGCACCGGCCACGGCGCCTTGGCGGGCCTGCTTGCCAACGGTGGCGTTGACACGCTCATTTGCGGCGGTATCGGCGGCGGCGCTATCAACGCGCTTGCCCAAGCCGGCATCACGGTCTATGCGGGCGCCCAGGGCAGCTGCGATGCCTGCGTCGAGGCCCTCATTGCCGGCACGCTCGCACAGAACGGCGAGGCCACCTGCGACTGCCATGGACATGATCACGAGCACATCCACGAGCATGGCGAGTCCTGCGGCTGCCACGGTCACCACGACCATGACGGGCACGAAGGCTGCGGCTGCCACTAGCGGCAAGCACCTCGTCGAGAACGCGCTTCCACGCGTGCGACAACCAGCGAACAAACGGCGAAGGCCGCCTGGAATACCATCCAGGCGGCCTTCGCCATACACGACTCAACTAGTCGTTACTTCTTGTTGCGCATCTGCGCTTCCATCTGGCGCAGCAGGTCCATATCGGACTTGGGGCCGCCCGTTCCCAGGCCGCCCATGCCGCCCAGCCCCATGGCATCCAGACCGGGAATATTGGGCATGCGCATCTTTTTGCCCTTCTTACCCTTCTTGCCCTTCTTGCCGCCGGCCTGTGCCTGATTGGCCATCGTGCGCATGCGGCCCATCATCTTGTTCATCTCGCCCCACTGCTTCATAAGGCTATTGACCTCGGTGGGGGTCACGCCGGCGCCCTTGGCGATACGCGCGCGGCGCTGGCCGTTGATGATGGAGGGGCGAAGGCGCTCCTCCTTGGTCATCGACATGATGATGGCCTCGTTCTTATCGAAGATACCTTCGTCCAGGTTGCCACCCATCTGGTTGAGCGCACGCTGGCCACCGGGGAGCATGCCCAGAATGCCCTTCATGCCGCCCATCTTCTTGACGGCCTTCATCTGGTCGAGCATGTCGTTCATGGTAAAGCCCTCGCGCAGCATGCGCTCGGCGGCCTCGAGCTGCTCGGCATCGGCGGCCTCCTGGGCCTTCTCGATGATGCCGACGACATCGCCCATGCCCAGGATGCGCTTGGCCATACGATCGGGGTAGAACGGCTCCAGCGAATCGGGCTTCTCGCCCATGCTCACAAACTTGATGGGCTTGCCGGTCACCTGGCGCACGGAAAGCGCGCCGCCGCCACGGGCGTCGCCGTCGAGCTTGGAGATGATCACGCCGTCAAAGTCGGTGCGCTCGGCGAAGGTCGAGACGACGTTGACGATATCCTGACCGGTCATGGCATCGACGACCATCAGCACCTGATCGGGCTTGACGGCCTTCTTGATGTCCACGGCCTCCTGCATCATCTGTTCGTCGATCTGAAGACGTCCGGCGGTATCGACGATGACCACGTCGCGCAGGTGGTCGACGGCCTCCTGGATGGCGCCCTTGGCGATATCGACCGGGTGCGCACCGTCGCCGCGGAAGACCGGTACGCCGATCTCGCCACCGAGCGTGGCCAGCTGGTCGGCAGCAGCGGGACGGTAGACGTCGCACGCGGCGAGCAACGGCGAGCGGCCCTGCTTCTTGAGCAGGTAGGCCAGCTTTACGGCAGCCGTGGTCTTACCGGAGCCCTGCAGGCCCACGAGCATGATGACATTGGGAATGCGATTGCTAAAGACGAGCTTGCTCTCGGTGGAGCCGAGCATCTCGGTGAGCTCGTCGAGCACGATCTTGACGACGTTTTGCGCCGGCGACAGCGACTCCATGACCTCGGCGGTCATGCAGCGCTCCTTGGTCTTGGCGACGAACTCCTTGACGACCTTAAAGTTGACGTCGGCCTCGAGCAGCGCCATACGGATGTCGCGCATGGCCGAGGTGATATCGGCCTCGGTCAGCTTGCCCTTGCCGCGCAGGCGGTCAAATGTGTCGTTGAGGCGATCGCTCAGAGAATCAAACACTAGTCACTCCTTAATTGGACTCGCCCACCAGGGCGCGGCAGAAATCTTTGGCATTAAACTCCTGCAGGTCATCGACCTGCTCGCCCACGCCGACGCGCAGGATCGGGAGCTTGAGCTTCTCGGCCACGGCCATGGCGATGCCGCCCTTAGCCGTGCCGTCGAGCTTTGTCATGATAATACCGTCCAGGCCCAGCGCCTCGTTAAACTCGAGCGCCTGGTTCAGACCGTTTTGGCCCGTCGCGGCATCGATCACGAGCACGACTGAGACGGGCATGGGGCCGGCGGCCATATTGGCGGCGCGCTTACGCGTCACGTTAACCACCTTGGCAAGCTCGCGCATGAGCTCGGGGCTCGTGTGCAGACGACCGGCGGTATCGATGAGCACCAGGTCGCTGCCGCGCTTGTCGGCCTCGTCGAGCACGTCGTAGCAAACACTTGCCGGGTCGGAGCCGCGGTCGCGCTTGATGACGGGGACGCCAGCGCGCTGGCCCCACACATCGAGCTGCTCGATAGCGGCAGCGCGGAAGGTATCGGCCGAACCGATCACGACGTTCTTGCCACGGGCGGCCATGGCGCTCGCGATCTTACCGACCGTAGTGGTCTTGCCGGCACCGTTAATGCCCACAAACAGCACGCAGCTCGGCGTATCGGAAAACGGATCACGCTCGATGGGCACAAAGTGCTGCTCGAGCTGCTCGGCCAGGGCACGACGAAGCTGCGGAGCGGTCTTGAGGTTCTTCTTGGCCGCGGCGTCGCGCAGGTCATCGGAGACCTTGATAGCGACCTCGGCGCCCATGTCACCCATGACGAGGGTGTCCTCCAGGTCCTCCCAAAAATCCTCGTCGACCTCGCCGCCAAAGTAAAAGACCTCGTTGAGGGCCTCGCGACTGCGCTCAAGTCCGCGCGAGAGAGCGTCAAAGAATCCCATTATGCATTCACGACCTTTCCGGTTTCGCGATCGAGTTTTTGCGAGACGACGCGACTGACGCCGTCGGCTTGCATCGAGACGCCATAGAGGACGTCAGCGTCCTCCATAGTACGGCGCTGATGCGAGATAACCAAGAGCTGCGTATCGGAACGCAACACATCGAGCGCGCCGATGAGCTTGGACAGGTTGGCGTCATCGAGCGCCGCCTCGACCTCGTCCAGCACATAGAACGGCACCGTGCGCGTGCGATACACGGCAAAGAGCAGGGCGAGCGCCGTCAAACTCTTCTCGCCGCCCGACATGAGCATCATCTTGGTGATGCGCTTGCCGCGCGGCTGCGCCACGACCTCGATACCCGTCTCGGCAGGATGTTCGGGATCGGTCATCTCCAGATGAGCCTGGCCGCCCGGGAAGAGCATAGCGAAGATCTCGCGGAAGTTCGCGTCGACCTTCTCAAACGTCACCAGGAAGGCCTTCCGCATCTTGCGATCAATGGCCACCGTGATCTTGGTGAGCGCCTTGCGCGCGCTCTCCAGATCGGCCAGCTGCTCCTCGATGTAGTCGGCGCGGCGCTTGAGCTGCTCGTATTCCTCCATGGCAACCTGGTTCACGGGGCCCAGATTGTTAATCTGACGCACGAGCTGGTTGAGCTCGCGCTCGGCGGCGTCGCGGTCGGTGGGAGCAGGAAGCATGAGCGCTTCCTCGAGCACCGTGGTGCCATCGGCGGTAATGGCCTTGATGGCCGCCTCTACCTGCACCTCGAGCTTGCCACGCGCGACCTTGAACTCGTTTTGCGTGGCGGAGGCGGTATCGACCCGCTCCTTAGCGCGAGAAACCTCGGACTTGGCGTCTTCGATGGTCTTCTTGAGCGAAGCGGAGTCCGCCTCCTCCAGAGAGGCCTGATCACGCAGGCGCGCTGCCCAATCCGACGCGCGTTCCAACAGGGCAGAGTAGCGTTCGTGCATGGGGTCGACGCGCAGGCGCAGCAGCTCGAGCGAGCGCGAGGCCTGGCGTGTTCCGCGGATACGACGGTCGATGCCCTCAAGACGATGCTCAAGGTCGGGCACGCGGCCCTTCAGCGAACGCAGGCGCTCGCTCGTCTGGGCCAGGCGCACCTTGGCATCGGCGAGCTTACCGGCGGCCTCGGAATCGTCACGGCGAACGCGATCGAGCTCATCGTTGGCCTCGGCAATCTGGAGACCCAGGTCGCTTGCCTGTGCACGCGCCTCGTCACGCGAACGGGTGAGCTCGTCAACGCGCGGGCGCGCAGCGCGAACGGCCTCGGCGGCCTGCTCACGGCGCTTGGAGATACGCACGCGCTCGACCTCGGCATTGTTGGCGCTTTGCTCCAAGCGGCCGATCTCGGAGAGCAGGGAGCGGCGCTCGCCCTCAAGACGGGCAATCTCGCCAGCGGCATCGCCCTCGGCGGCACGGGCCTCCTCGACGGCGGCGTTGGCCTCAACGACTTGGTCCGAAGCATGCTCAAAGATGGCAGCCAGATCGGGCTCCAAGCCTTCCAGCTCGCGAATGCGACGCTTGCGCTCTAGAGCACCTGAAGCCTCGCCGGCATCAAGCCCCACACGCACCAGGCCGCCGCAGGCGACGCGGGCGCCATCGGGGGTCACGTAAGTCACGCCGTCAACGACCGGCGCCGACAGCGCGGCAGCCAAGTCATCGACCACGTAATAGCCGCCGAGCAGCGCCTCGACGACGGGTCCGTAGCCTGCGCGCACGGACAGACGATCAACCAGGCGGGTACCGGCAGCGCCCTCAGCGGCGGTAGAGCCGCTCACGCCGCGCGCCACCAGCAGTGCCTCGCCCGAGGCCTTCTTTTGGTCCAGAGCCGCACGACCGGCACGCTCAAGCGTGGCGGCGTCGTCAAACAGCAGCGCATCGATATCGCCGGCGAGCAATTGCTCGACCAGGCCCTCAAGCTCGCGCGGGGCCTCGAGCACGTCGCCCAGACGACCCGAGACATCGTCGCCCAGCGCACCCACCAGACGGCTCACGAGCGGCGAGCTGTCGGCCATGCGGGCATCGAGTTTCTTTTGGCTGGCAAGCTCCGAGCGCACCTCGGATAACTTGTTGCGTGCCTCGCTCTCGCGGGCACGCAGGTCCTTCAGGGCCGCGCGTGCCGTCTCGGTGGCCTCACGCGCATCAACCTGAGCCTGGCGCGCTTCCTCAAGAGCGCCCTCAAGCTCCTCGGCGCGGTCACGACGGCTCTCGAGCGAGGCCATGACCTCCTCGAGCTGCTCGTCGATCTGCTCCAGGCGCGAGGCATACATGTTGTCCTCGACCTCGGCATTGCTCAAGGAATCCTTCACCTTGGCGAGCTCGAGCGCGGCGTTATCGGCTACGCGCTGCACATCGCGTTGTTCACGCGTAAGCTTCGAAATCTGATTGTCGAGCGCCACGCGCCGCTCGTGGAGCTCGGCGGCGGCAGGGCCAGCGGCGTCAACGTCCTCCTGGGCCTGCATGTGCGCACTGGTCACTTCCTCAAGCTGCGCACGCGCGTCCTCGAGCTCCTCGACCACGCGACGTCGCTGATGCTCGGAGCTCGAAATCTGCCCGCGCATGTCAGACAGGCGCGACACCATGTTGTGGCCCTTTTCCTCGAGCAGGCGCATGTCGGAGTTAATGCGGCCGACCACATCTTGCATATGACGGCGCTGCTCTCCCAGGTCGCCCACAAACAGGCCCTTTTCCTCGAGCATGACCTGGAGCTTCTCGAGCTCGCGCTCCTTTTCGCCCAAGCGGTACTGCGCAAGCTCAAGCTCGGCAGCGCCCTCCTTGGAGCGGCTCTCCAGGTCGTTCCACTGCGACTGCAGCGAACGCAGCTCATCGACGGCCAGCATCTGCGTAAGCTCGTTCGCGCGCGAGGACAGCTCTTTGTACTTGCGCGCGCGATCGACCTGACGCTCCAGCGGCCGCAGCTGGCGGGCAATCTCCTTATTGATGTCGCGGGCACGCGTCAGGTGCTCGTCCATCGACTTAATCTTTTTGAGCGCACGCTCCTTGCGGCGCTTGTGCTTGGAGATGCCGGCAGCCTCCTCGATAAGGGCGCGGCGCTCCTCGGGGCGGCTCTGCAAAATGGCGTCGAGCTTGCCCTGGCTGATGATGGAATGCGTATCCTTGCCCAGGCCCGAATCGTGCAGGATGTCCTGAATGTCCATCAGGCGGCACGGACTCGAGTTGATGAGGTACTCGCTTTCGCCCGAGCGATACATGCGACGGGTGATGGCGACCTCGTCAAAATCGACGGGCAGCATATGGTCCGAGTTATCGAGCACCAGCGTGACCTCGGCGACACCCACCGGCTTGCGCGCTGACGAGCCCGAGAAGATGACATCCTCCATGGCCTGGCCGCGCAGCTGCTTGGCGCTCTGCTCGCCCAGGACCCACAGAATCGAGTCGGAGATGTTCGATTTTCCCGAGCCGTTGGGACCGACGATGACGGTCAGGCCCGGCTCAAACGTCATATGGGCGCGGTCGGCAAATGACTTGAACCCTTTGAGCGTGAGGGACTTGAGATACACGGTTCCTCGCTTAAACAGGCTTCTTGTTGAGAATCACGCCGTTGGTGGTGTAACCCATGCGGTCGAGCGCTTCGAGCGCGGCGGCTCCCTCGGCTTCCTTCTTTGAAGAGCCGGAGCCGCGACCCTGGCGAATACCATCGATCAAAACCACGGCGGTAAAGGTGGGCGCATGCGCCGGGCCCTCGGAGCCAACAAGCTTGTACGCCGGGGGTTCGTGACCGTCGGCTTGCACGCACTCCTGCAAAAACGACTTGGGGTTCGCAGGATGCTCGGCACGCTCGGAAGCCAAATGCGGCTTAAGCGTACGATGGATAAACTCCGCTGCGGCATCCCAGCCGGCATCCAGGTACAGTGCGCCCACGAGCGACTCGTAGACGTTCTCGAGCGCCGAATGCAGGCCGCGCGCACCGGTACCGGTCTCGGAGGCACCAAAGATGATGATGTCGTCGATGCCCAGCTCGTGAGAAACCTCGGACAGCGTAGCGCCCGAGACAAGCGACACCTTCAGGCGCGTGAGCTTGCCCTCGTCAAACTCCGGATAGGACTCAAACAGAGAGCGTGCGACCACAGCGCCCAAAATGGAATCGCCCAAGAACTCAAGGCGCTCATAGCTGGCAGAAACCGGCTGGCCCTCGACTGCCGAGGGATGCGTAAGGGCCGCGCGCAGCAGCACCTTATTGTTGAACTCGTGGCCCAGGATTTCCTGGGCGCGCGTAAGTCGTTCGGATAAAGCCAAGACCTAGGCCTCCCTGGCGTTTTCGATCGCGTCGACGGCGTCGGCGACAGAGTTGAGCGAGAGCAGAGTCTCGTCATCGATCTCGAGGTTGAACTCGTCCTCGATAGCCGTAACCAGCTGTAGGCGCTCGAGCGAGTTGGCATCGAGGTCGTCAAAGGTGGTCTCATCGCTAATTTCGGCAACATCGACGCCCAGAACGTCAGCAGCGACCTCGGCGATCTTGTCGAAGATTTCGGAGCGGTCCATAGCGCTTCCTCTCATTGTGCATGAATACCAAAAGAATGGTACCGCCCGGGCGGTACCAAGACACGGTTCTGATTCTACCCCACGACGTGCGCCCCGAGGCGCATAACGCCGCTGTTATAAAACGATACCGTCCATAGAGTTGGCGACATTCTCGACCAGCCCGGCGCGCACGGCTTCGGCCGCCGCGAGCGTACCGTTTTTGACAGCCTCGACCGAGGTGGCGCCATGGCCGATCAGGACCACGCCGCGCAGGCCCAAAAGAATCGCGCCGCCCTTGGCGTCACCCGAAAGCTTGGCCTTTATCTCGCGCATCTGCTTTTTAATGAGCAGCGCGGCGATCTTGGTGCCAAGCGAAGACATAAAGGCACCCTTGAGTTCCTGCAGCAAAAACTTGGCAGCGCCCTCGGTGGCCTTGAGCGCAATATTGCCCGACATGCCATCGGCAACGACGACATCGAAGTTACCGGAGGTGATGTCCGTTCCCTCGCAGTTACCAACAAAGCCGGGAACGGCGGCTTTCATGGCCGGGAAGCAGGCCTTGGTAAAGTTGGAGCCCTTCTCGTCCTCGGTGCCGTTAGCAAGCAGGCCCACGCGGGGATGCTCGATGCCCAGGACGACGCGAGCATAGGCGCTACCCATCTGAGCAAAACGCACCATGTCATCGACCTCGACATCGGGGTTGGCGCCCATATCGCACAGCACCGTCAGACCGCCGGCGCGATTGGGCAGCGCATTGGTCAGACAGGGTCGCACCGGCTGCTTCTTACCTTCGGCCTGATACCTAAACGGCGTCACGTAGGCGGTGGCGGCAGCGGTCATGGCACCGGTCGAGCCGGCAGAGAAGAAGGCGTCCGCATTTCCCTTCTTGATGGCGCGGCACGACAGCACGATCGACGACTTGCGTTTGGTCATCACGGCGCGAATGGGATCATCATCCATGGCGATAACGTCGGGCGCCTCAAGGGCCTCAACACGTGCATGGGAGGCGGCAAAGGGATTGACGATTTCGGCGGGGCCAGCTGCCAGGACCTCGATATCGGAATCGGCGGCAAGTGCAGCCTCGATACCATCGAGAACAACCTGAGGTTTCTCGTCTCCGCCCACAACGTCTACACAAACGCGAACGTTACTCATATACATGCTCCTTATACAAAAATGGCCGACTCATTGAGCCGGCCATTGTGGTTCCATTTGGAACGGCATCGCATCCAGAGTATACCGTTACTCAGTAACGATAACCTCGCGGTCCTTGTAGAAACCGCAGCTGGGGCACACGTGGTGCGGAAGCTTGACAGCGCCGCAACGGGGGCACGTGGACTGAGCCGCAGCCGAGATCTTCATGTTGGCGGAACGACGGGTGTGAGTGCGGATACGACCCTGCTTTTGTTTAGGTACGGGCATAGTGACCTTCCTTATGAACTATCCAGTGTGGCGATTACGCGCAAGTAACGATACTACCACAGTTTTACTCATCAAGCTTGAGATTCTTCAATGCTGCAAATGGATTTTCCGTGGCAGAGGCCCATTCTGCCTCTGCCTGGGCGGCGCAATCGCATTGCTCGACGTTGAGATTGCAACCGCATGTGGGGCACAGACCACGGCAATCGGGCTTGCAGAGCACCACAAACGGCGTGTCCATAACGACCGCGTCATTGATGGGCTCACCCAGATCGACGATGCGGTCCTCACCCAGAAGCTCGTAGCCGTCCTCGTAGGCCTCGGGATCCTCGGGCTCCTCAAAGAGGTAGAACTCCTCGATCTCTCCGGCGATATCAAACGAGGCGGGCTCCAGGCAACGGTCGCACTCGCCGGTGGCGTGCGCGCGGACCATGCCCGTGAGCAAGACACCGGTACCGGCATTGGTAAAGACAACGTCGTAGTCGATACCGTCCTGAAGCTGGTACTCCTTCTCGCCCACCGTGTAGGTGGAGACATCGACCTTACCGGTCAGCGGATACGAATCTCCGGGAAACTCGAGCTGCTCGGAAAGATCGACGGTAACGCTCGGGAACTCAGCCATTACCACTGACCGTTCTGTTGGGCGGCACCCTCGTTGAGCTGCTGACGGCAACGGGTAACGGTGCCGGTCAGGCTCTTGAGGTTCTCCTCCAGGTGCGTAAAGACCTGCTCTGCGTAGTCCTCGGCAGCATAACGCGTCTCGCGCTCGTACTGCTGGGCACGATCGCGGATGTCGTCGGCCTGCTGCTGCGCAAGGCGGACGATCTCCTGCTCACCGGCAATGGTGAGGGCCTGCTGCTGAGCGTCGGCGATGATGGAATCGGCCTGAGCGGCGGCGGAAGCCATGAGCTCCTCGCGCTCCTTAAGGATACGGCGGGACTTCTGCCACTCCTCGGGATAGCTCATGCGGATCTCGTCGAGGATGTTGAAGAACACGTCGGCGTCGATGACCTTGAACTGAGCGTTCTTGCCGAAAGGCGGCTTGGCTTCCTCGATCAGCCCTTCGAGCTCATCGACCAAGCTGACGATCCTATCGCCAGGAAAATTCTCGCCCGGCATCCGGTCTCCTTTCATAGGTAACATATCATCGTGCTAGTTTACCACATGCCACCAGGCAATAAGAAACGTCACGAAAAGCGATGTTTGAGCGCTTCGACCACGTTGGACGGGACAAACGTCGATACATCGCTGCCGAGCGAGGCGATCTGGCGAACGACAGAGCTCGAGATATAGCCGTACTGCGGCGCACTCATGACAAAGATGGACTCCAGCTCGCTATCCAAGCGGTAGTTGAGGTCGGCCTGCTGCAGCTCGTACTCAAAGTCGGTCATGGCGCGCAGACCCTTGACCACGGCCCCCGCCCCCTGCTCACGAGCGAAGTCGACCAAGAGGCCGGTAAAGGGCAGGACCTCGACGCCGTCGATATCACCGAGCGCCTCGCGGGCCAGCGCCACGCGCTCATCGAGCATAAAGGTGGTTCCTACACCGTTTTTACCCTGCGACTCGGCAACAGCGACGATCACGCTGGGAAAGATGCGGCGGGCGCGGCGGATCACATCGATATGGCCAAACGTGATGGGATCGAAGGTGCCCGGGACGATCACGCGGTTGATGGTGTCATTCATGGGCGTCCTCCTGAAACGTCGCGGCATCATTGTTGTCAGCATCGGTGCCGGCGCTATCGCCCTCACCATCGTCATCGCCGACCCAACGAAGCAGGTCGACCGAGGTAATGCCGTAGCGCTTCTCGCGCACGGTCTCAAAGCCGGCCGGCTGCGCGCCCGCATCGGCGGCGGCATGCTCAAACAGGGCGTAAGCGCCAGACGCAAGCAGACCTTGCTGAGCCAGGTCCTGCAGCAGTTCCTCGACCGGCTCGGCACCAAAAGCATAGGGCGGGTCGAGCAGGACCAGATCAAAGGGGCCGCCCGGTACACGACCGCGCGAGGCACTCGCCAGCATGTCGCCCGTGACCACGCGCCAACGCGCACGGTCACGGCAGAGCGACTCGATATTCTTGGTGATCAGACGGGCGGCATTGCGATCGATCTCGAACGTGGTGAGCGAATGGGCGCCACGCGAGAGCATCTCGATTCCCAGGGCGCCGGAGCCGCCAAAGGCGTCCAGCACGCGGACCTCGTCCAAATCGAAATCGAATGCCGACATGACCATAGATGCGCACGCCTCGCGTACGCGATCAGTCGTGGGGCGGGTGACATCGCGACCACGGGGCTCCTCGATCTTACGACCGCGCCATTCGCCGCCGATGATTCTCATCCTCCGCTGACCTCCTTAAAGATATGTCGATAACGCATGGCGACCGCGTCGCGCAAGGGACGCGTCGCCACAGAGTCAAGGTTGCAAGCATACCGCAAGAGCTCGACCGCGTCCAAATGGGCCCATTCGATAAGGTCCTCATCGGCATCCAGGTCGACAAAGCGCAGGGTCACACCGCCATGCTGACGGTACCCCAGGATTTCGCCCTCGTGGCGCAGACGCAGGTCCATCTGGGCGAGGGTAAAGCCATCCGAGGTCTTTTCGAGCGACTGTAGACGGTCTTGTGCCGCCGAGGCGCCGCCATTGCCCTTGGAGTGCGTCATGACCAGGCACGTGCCCGACACGCTGCCACGGCCCACGCGACCGCGCAGCTGGTGCAGGGCAGCCAAACCAAAGCGCTCGCCGTTCTCGATGACCATGACGGTGGCGTTAGGCACGTCGACGCCCACCTCGACCACCGTAGTCGAGACGAGCACGTCGATCTCGCCACGCTTGAAGGCATCGATAACCTGGTCCTTCTCCCCCGCTGGCATACGGCCGTGAAGGCGCTCGATGGCAAGACCCGGCAGCGCCAGACGCAGGCGATCGAGATCGGTCGCCGTATCGTGCAGCGGCACGGGGACCGTCACGCGGCCCTCGTCGTCGCGGGCGATACCGGGCACGTCTTCCAGTTCATCGGCCGAGTCACTCGGCTCCACGAGCGGGCAAATCACGTAGGCCTGCTGGCCCTTTGCATGCGCCTCGCGGATGGCGCCATAGGCGAGGTCGCGGCTCGACTCGGTGAGCACGCGTGTCGTCACGCCAGCGCCAGGGACGGGCCGATGGCGGATGATACTCGTGTCCAGATCGCCGTAGACCGAAAGCGCCAGCGTACGCGGGATGGGCGTTGCCGTCATAACGAGCAGATCGGCACCGGGGCCCTTCGCGCGTAGGTCGTTGCGTTGGCCGACGCCAAACCGGTGCTGCTCGTCGATGACGACAAGCGACAGATGCTTGAACGTAACGTCATCCGAAAGGACCGCATGGGTGCCAAAGAGCACGTCAAGCTCGCCCGATTCCAGCAGTGCATGGATGCGCTCGCGCTCTGCGGCCGGCGTGGCACCCGACAGAAGCGCCCAGGACATGCCGGCCTGAGAGAGCAGAGGGCCGGTCTTATCGGCATATTGGCGCGCCAGCACGCCCGTGGGCGCCATAACACAGGCCTGCGTGCCGCTATCGGCAGCCACAGCCAGCGCGCAGGCGGCAACGGCGGTCTTACCGGTACCGACATCGCCCAGCAGCAGGCGGTTCATCACGCGCCCGCCATCGCACATATCGCGCAGGATATCTTGGAACGCGGCCTCCTGCTCGTCGCTCAGCGAAAACGGCAGGGCTTGCTTGAGTGCGGCCAGGTGCTCGCCCGCGGTGTGGGCATAGGGCACCACATCGACTAGGCCGCCATCGTTGCGCAGGCGCAACGCAAGCTGAAGGTAAAGGCACTCCTCATAAGCAAGGCGACGTCGCGCGATATCCCGCTCAGCCATACTCGATGGAAAGTGGATCGATCGAAGCGCGCGGGCATTGCTCATCAGGCGGCGCTTGACGCGCAAGCGTGCGGGAATCGGGTCGAAGGGATTGCCGACGACCTCGAGCGCGCCGCTTACGATGCGGCGCATCCACGCCTGGCTCACGCCGTCACTCACATAATGGACCGGCAAAATGGTACCCGCAGCACGCCCCTCCTCGAGCTTTTCAAAGTGCGGCGAGGCCATCTGCTTAAAACCGTAGGCAAACTCAACCTTGCCCATCACGGCCAGGCGGTCGCCCTGCTTAAGCTGCTGGGCAATCCAGGGCTGGCGGAAAAAGGCGACCTGCAGCACGCCCGTCTCGTCAACGAGTGAGACCTCAGTCACCTGCATGCGCGGACGCGGCTGCTTTTGGACGATACGGTCGACCGTGGCGATGATAGTGCACACGGTACCGATGGGCGCCATCTCGATGGACCACGAACGGGTAAAGTCGAGGTAACGATGGGGGATATGGAGAAGGAGGTCCCCCACCGTCCGAATTCCCAGACGGCGAAGGGCCTCCTCACGTTTACCCGAAACATATTTGAGTCGCGCGATATCCTCGTCGAGCGCATTGCTCTGGGCAAAGCGCTCCGAGACGCGCGGCACGGAGCACAGCTCGGACATGGGCAGAGCCTACTCGATCGAGAAGATCACGGGATAGAGTGGCTGCTCGCCACGATGGGCGTCGACCTCCAGGTCGGGCTGAGCCTCCTCGATGGCGTCGACGATCTCCTGGAAGGCCTCATCGGACAGCTCCTCGCCGGCAAGAATCGTCAGCGCGTCGCCCTCCTCTTCCTCCTGCATGCGGTTGATGCAATCGAGCGTGACCTGCTTCACGTCGGAGCCGACCACGTCGATGGAGCCGGCAATGATGCCCATGACATCACCAGAGTGAATCGGCGAGCCGTCGGAAGCGCTGGAGTCGCGCACGGCGCGGGTGACCTCGCCATCGCGGACCTCGCTGATGGCGTCGACCATAGCGGCAACGGCATCCTCGAGCTCGGAATCGGGCAGGACCGCAAACAGCGCGGAGAAGGCCTGCGGAACGGTCTTGGTGGGAACGACGGCGACCTTCTTGTCGGTGCAGGCTGAGGCAGCGGCCTCAGCGGCCATGCGGATGTTGCCGTTGTTGGGCAGAATGATGACCGAGGTCGCGTTGACCTGGTCAACGGCGCCCAGCAAATCTGCAGTCGAGGGGTTCATGGTCTGACCACCCGACACGATCACATCGACGCCGAGGGACTTAAGGATGTCAGCCTCGCCGGAACCGGCGGCAACGGCGACAAAACCCAGCGCCTTGGCGGGCTCGGCGGCCTTTTCCTGGTCCTCGTGGATCTTGGCGGTACGGTCGTGGGCCTCCATCTCCATGTTGTGGATAAAGACCTCATAGATCTGACCGAGCTGTAGCATATGCTCGAGCACCAGGTTGGGGGTGTTGGAGTGCACGTGGATCTTGTAGTCGGGGTAGGCGCCCACGAGCAGCTCACAGTCGCCCATGGAGCCTAGGAACTTAAGGCACTCGTCCTCGTCAAACGGGGCGTCGGCCTTAAACAGGAACTCGTTGCAGTAGCGGAACTCCGAGCCCTCCCAGTCGTCGTTGGCCTCGATCTCAACGCGACCGAGGGCCGCGTCGCGAGCAGAGCCAGCGGAATCAAACGTGGCGGAGAAATCCTCGACAACGGTGCTGCGGCCAAGAGCAGCGGCAACAAAGTTCTCTAGGAAGATGGCAAAGCCGAAGGCACCGGAGTCGACCACGCCGTTCTCTTTGAGGACGGGCAGCAGGTCGGGCGTGCGGGCGACGGACTGATAGGCCTCGACGACAATGGCATCGAGCGCGTCCTCGGCCGAGAACTTCTTCTTCTCGCACTCATCGGCCTTGGTCGAGACATCACGCAGGACCGTGAGGATCGTGCCCTCGATGGGTTTGCGGACAGCCTGGAAGGCGACCTTGACGGCGCGACGGAAAGCGAAGGCGATGTTGGCAGCCGTAATAGGCTCATCGGCAGAGACGAGGCCCTCGGCCACGCCGCGCAGAATCTGCGACGTGATGACGCCGGAGTTACCGCGGGCGCCCATCAGGGAGCCGTGAGTGATGGCGCCGGCGATGGCCTCCATGTCGGCGTCGGCAGGAAGGGCGGAGAGCTCCTTGGTCACCGAGGCGAGCGTGAGCGACATGTTGGTGCCGGTATCGCCGTCGGGTACGGGGAAGACGTTGAGCTTGTTGATCTCCTCGGCCTTGTCGGAAACGGCAGCCGCAGCGATCGGAAAACAGGTGCGAATGGTCTTTGCAATCATGGGTATTTGAATCTCCGTTTTCGGATGCTAGTTCAGACGGCTCTTGAGCGCGTCGATATGGATGCCGATCTTAAGGCTGGCGGGATCGATCTGGGCGATCTCCTGCAGGGTGAAGGCAACGGAGCTCGAAAGATTGTGGCAGACGGACTTCATGTTGACGCCGTTCTCGAGCACGACGTGAAGATCGACCGTAAGGCCGTTCTCGTCGGCGGAGACAAGCACGCCCTTGCGGAGGCGCTGACCGGCAAGCAGGCGCACGCTCTCGGCGCCCTGGAGCTGCTCAGCCATACCGACGACGCCATAGCACGTCATCGCGGCATAACCAGCAATATCGGCAATAACGTCGTTCGAGACGCTCAGGCTGCCGTTAATGGTCTCAGACACAAGAATCTCCTTTTCTTGGTGCTCGCGGCACCATGTCGTGGGAGCAATCATTGCAATATTCTACAACGACCGCGCCATGTTGAGGTGGCGGGCCTCGGGATTACATCCTCGACACGAAATGTTGATATGGCAACGTTCGCGCTAGGCGATCGCGGCATGAAAAAACCCGCCGCATAGCGACGGGTTTTACAACCTGGCTCCCCGGGTAGGACTCGAACCTACAACAGCGCGGTTAACAGCCGCGTGCTCTACCATTGAGCTACCGAGGAATAGGTGCGTGCTCTCAAGCAACGAAGTTTATTATACGGACGAATCAGCTCAGGGCAAGAACTTTTTTAAGAAATTTTCCGACCCAGTCATTGGGGACGTTCTTAAACGACTAGTCATTCAAGAACGTCCCCAATGACTACATGAAAGCGCCCCCCAAGCGAATGTGCCTGAGGGCGCCTCTTGCTTGACTAGCTTTCGATATAGTCTTTCAGCTTGCTCGAGCGGCTGGGGTGGCGGAGCTTGGCCAGGGTCTTGGACTCGATCTGGCGGATGCGCTCGCGCGTGACGCCAAACTCGCGGCCGACTTCCTCGAGCGTGCGGGGATGTCCGTCGACAAGGCCAAAGCGCAGCTCGATAACCTTGCGCTCACGATCGGCAAGCGAGTCGAGCACCTGGGTGAGCTGCTCCTGCAGCATGGAGAAGCTGGCGGCATCGGGCGGAACGATGGCCTGGGAGTCCTCGATGAAGTCGCCCAACTGGGAATCCTCTTCCTCGCCGATGGGGGTCTCGAGCGACACGGGCTCCTGCGAGATCTTCTGGATCTCGCGGACGCGGTCGGCGCTCATGTCCATCTCGGCACCGATCTCCTCGGGGGTCGGGTCGCGGCCCAGGTCCTGAAGGAGCTGACGCTGCACGCGGACGAGCTTATTGATGGTCTCGACCATGTGCACGGGGATACGGATGGTACGGGCCTGGTCGGCGATAGCGCGCGTGATGGCCTGACGGATCCACCACGTGGCGTACGTGGAGAACTTAAAGCCCTTCTGGTAGTCGAACTTCTCGACGGCGCGAATCAGACCGAGGTTGCCCTCTTGGATCAGGTCCAGGAACAGCATGCCGCGACCGACATAACGCTTGGCGATGGAGACGACCAGACGTAGGTTTGCGCTGATGAGCGCCTGTTTGGCTTCGAGGCCCACGTTCTCAATGCGCGTAAGACGACGCATCTCGGCACGCGTGAGTTCGAGCTCACCAGCATCGGCAGCCTCGAGCTTCTCGGTGGCCTCGAGACCGGCCTCGATCTTCATGGCCAGATCGACCTCTTCGGAGGCGGTCAGCAGGTCGACCTTGCCGATCTCCTTGAGGTACATACGGACCGGGTCGCCGGTCAGCATCACCGTGGAGGCATCGATGCCGCGCACGCGCGAACGCGAACGGGACGTACGCACGGTGCGCTTCTTCTTGCTCTTGGAAGAACCCATCTCGGCGTCAGCCTGACGGGCCATCTTGAGCTCATGATCGTCGAGCGAGCCGGAATCGTGCTCGTCGTCGTCATCGAAATCGTCGGTATCAGAATCGGTATCGTCACCGTCGACGTCCATGGGGGCGTCGTCGTTGCCGCTCGCGGAGATAATCTGGATGCCGCTGTTGCGCAGCGCGGAATACACCGCAGTGAGCTGCTCGTCAGAAACATCGATATCCTTCAGGGCGACCTGAATCTCGTCCTCGGTTACCGAAGTCCTGTTTGAGCCGTTGCCCATAAGCTTTGCAACGTAGGATTCCAGCCCAGTACCCGTGCTCTCAGTCTTTTTTGGCACAGATTCTCCCTTCATAGTCCACAGGACTCAATACTTTAGCACACACATAGACGTCTATACCCAAAAAGAGGACTGGATATAGGCGAGAATACGCTGGTTGACCACAACATCTAGGCCTGTTCGGTGCCTGCGGCCTCCAGACCGATCAAACGGAACGGGTCCGCCACGCCGCCGATCGACTTTTGCAGCTCGCGTTGACGCTGCGAATCCTGCGCGGCCTGCACGGTCAGCGCGCGACGGGCCTCATCATCGAGCGAACGGTCCTGGCGCAGCTTGGCCTGTGCGGCACGCATGCGGCGTTTGATGGTGTAGAGCTCGAGCGTATCGAGCATAAACACGATGTTCGTCTCGGTGGGGTGTTTGCTCGTCGCCGAGATGCGCCCGGCACTCACAAGCGTTGCCGCCTCGGGACACACCGAGCGCGCCGCATCCATGCAGGCTGCAGGATCGGTTCCCGGTGGCGTTGCCAGAACGGCCCATGCGATAGACTCGTGACGTGGGTCAACCCACTCGATGGAGCAGATGCGGTCGGCATACGTGCGGAACAGGTCGGGGTAGCTCGTGAGCATGGTCAGCAGCTCGCGCTCCCCTGCCAAGGACTTGCGCTCTAGATCGGTAAGAACCATCGGCGCCGCCGCAGCCGGTGCACCCGAACCGTCGGCCGCAGGCACAGCGCCCATACCATCAGGCACATCAATCGGCGGAAGATCGTCGACGACCTCCACGGGCGCGGCACCGTAGGCATCGAGCGGGACGTAGTCGTACGGCTCTTCTTCGACCGGCGCGGACACCGGCGGCGTCGCGCCCGATGCCCAAGCACCGCGACCGGCATCGCGAGAACCCGACGCCCGACCGCCCACGCTACCGGACCGCTCAGCCTGTGCCCGCTGGCGCTCATAGTTCTGCTCACGACGTCGTTCCGCATCCTCGCGCTTGGCGACATCGCGAAACACGCGGCCCGAGCTCGCACGCACTGTCTCCAGATCCAAACCCAGCAGATCGGCAATCTGGATAAAGTACGTATCGATCATATAGCTGTCACGAAGCGGATAGATGAGCGTGAGAGCATCCTCCAGCGCCTTGGCGCGACCGCCTGGCGTGGTGATGTCGCTCGACTCCTGCAGCGAACGGTAGACAAAGTCCATGAGGGGCTCGGCAGCGTCGATGCGCGCCTGCAGCTCCTGTCCACCATGCGCCGTGATGAACTCCATGGGATCGTTGCCGTCGGGCAGCACCACGCAGCGCAGGTCCATCGAATCCTGCTCAATAAACTGAATCGCGCGACGGGCGGCCTTTTGACCGGCGGCATCGCCGTCAAACATATATACGATGCGCTTGGCAAAGCGGGTGAGCGTTTTGACGTGATGCTCCGTGAGCGCGGTGCCCAGCGTAGCGACAACGTTTTTAATCCCCGCCTCCCAACAGGCGATGCAGTCGGTATAGCCCTCCACCACAATGGCGGTATCCTGCGCGACGATAAACTCCTTGGCCCAATTAAAACCGTAGAGGTTTCGCTTTTTATGAAACACGCTCGTCTCGGCGGTATTGAGGTACTTAGGCTGGCCGTCGCCCATAATACGACCGCCAAAGGCAATGTTGTGACCCTGCTCGTCAAAGATGGGAAACATCACGCGGTCGTAGAAGCGGTCGGCAAGCTGCCCTCGCCCGCGGCTCACGGCAACATTGGCGTCGATCATCTCCTGCGGGGTAAAGCCCGCCTGAGACAGGTGCGACACCAGCATATTGCGGCCCGGCGCAAAACCCAGGCAGTAGCGGCGGCAGACGTCACCACCCATGCCGCGGCTGGCAAAGTACTCGCGCGGACGGCCGTCCTTACCGCGCATAAGCATGGTGTGGTAGAACTGAGCCGTCTCGGCACACAGATCATAGATGCGGGCACGCTTGGTGCCGCGATCGCGCTGCGCTCCGGTATCGTGGAGTTCAATGCCCGCGCGATCGGCCAAATAACGGATTGACTCGGGAAAGCTCAGGTTCTCGCGCTTCATGATATAGGTGAAGACGTCGCCACCCTCGCCGCAGCCAAAGCAGTGCCACACCTGCGTGGCGGGGATAATGTGGAAGGACGGCGTCTTTTCGCCATGAAAAGGGCAGCAGCCCCAAAACTCATGGCCGCGGGGCTTGAGCTCAACCGTTTCCCGCACGATGGCAACCAGGTCGGACGCAGCGCGTACCTGGTCTTTTTCCTCATCGCTAATCACGGATGCTCACCCCCTGATCGCCCAAGTTGTGACGAATATCTTCGATATTACCCTCGACGGTCGCGATCAACTCATCCAACGAATCAAACACACGCGAGGGACGCAGCCAGCGCGTAAACGCCAGCGAAACGAAAGCGCCGTACAGGTCGCCCGTATAACCAATTAAGTTAGCCTCGAGATGCGCCGATGCTGCATCGTCAGCATACGTTGGCGGCAGGCCGACGTTCACGGCAGCAGGCCACGCGGTGTCATCGACCAGCGCCAGACCCTCATACACGCCATCGGCAGGCACCTGAATGCCGTCGGGAACCTGCAGGTTTGCCGTGGGAAAGCCCATGCCAGAACCCTCGTGACGGCCGCGAATAACACCGCCGCGCACCATATACGGGCGGCCGAGCAACTCAGCAGCAAGCTCCACATGGCCCTGTCCCAGCTCATGACGAATGCGGGTGGCGCAAATGGCCTCACCGCCCTCGCAAAGCAAGTCGTGCCCGTATACGTCAACGCCGCGCTCGGCACCCCAGGCGCGCATCTCGGCAACACCAGAAGCACCGCCACGACCCAGCCTAAAGTCGCTGCCAACGCGAATCGAACGAATGTCGACCAGACGCGACACCAGCGAGAGAAAAGCAACATGGTCGAGTGCCGCAACCTCAGGCGTAAAGGGAACGGCCACCACCGCATCGACCCCGGTTTGAGCAAGGGCATGCAGGCGGTCGGCCGTCGTCATCAATTTTTGAGCGGGCGAAGGGCTCACCACAACGTCCGGGTCGGGATCGAAGGTAACCACGACCGCCTTACAGCCATGGGCACGGGCATCACGGACAAGCGCTTCGATGAGTTCCTGGTGTCCACGGTGAACGCCGTCGAACACGCCAATGGCGATCGATGCGGCACCCAAGTGCTCACACTCATCAAACGTATCGGCAGTAACGATGCAAGCCTCGTCCGACTCGCCCGCGAAAAAGACACGCGCGAGCTCGCGAGCGGACAACATCATCGAACACCGCCGATTGCCTGCGGAAACACGTGCTCCATGACAAAGCGGCCACCCTCAATGCGGGCGAGCGCCTTGAGTCCCCCATCGAGCACCAGCGCAAACGGCGCCTTCGAGGCATCGAAATCGGCAAGCGCACGCTCAACGGGAATGCGTCGGCCGCAGAGCAGGTCGTCGGCAAGATTGCCCGGCAATTCAACACGCGTGGCGCCCAAGGCCGCAATGGGATCCAGGGCAAAGCCAGCGGCGGACTCGGGAGAAAGCTCCTCGACCGCATGACAAGCGCCAATGGAAACAACACCAGAGGCCGTGCGGCGCAGCGCGGAAATATGCGCGGCGCTCTCACAGGCACGGCCCAAGTCGCGAGCGAGCGCACGGATATAGGTGCCCTTGCTCACCGAGAACGCCACGGTCCACACACACGAATCGCCCTCGCCTCCTACGGCGATCAGGTCGGCGGCATAGACCTCGACGGGGCGCGGAGGTAGGTCCACCGCATTGCCCTCGCGAGCAGACTTGTAGGCGCGAACGCCATTGACCGAGATAGCCGAAAACGCCGGCGGCACCTGCATCTGCGGACCCAGCATGGCGGCCAAGTGCTCACGGGCATAGGCAGGATCGCGGAGCTCGTTGGCAACAGCCACCGTGCGGACCGCCTCGCCCTCCGCGTCATCGGTATTCGTCTCGGCGCCAAACGAAATATCGGCGACGTAGCTTTTGGTATCGAGCGTGAGCATGCCCAGCAGACGAGTAGCCTGGCCCACGCCCACCACCATGACACCCGATGCCATGGGGTCGAGCGTGCCGGCATGGCCGACGCGCCGCTCATGGAGGGCGCGTCGGCATTGCGAGACCACATCGTGGGACGTGCAGCCCACCGGCTTATCGACGGCGAGCAGCATATTCAGTTGTGAAGGCATACGACGAGCCATGTACCATCCAAAAAGTTAAAGCTCGACGATCACCGAAGCGGGATCCTCCCCTACCAGCTCGGCCAGCATGGGAAGTGCCACGGCGAGCGTCTCGCGAATTGTTCCGTTGTTGGAAAAGCCGGCGGCGGCATGATGCCCGCCACCGCCAAAGTTGGCAGCAATCTCGGACACATCGAGGTCGCCCTTGGAGCGCAGGTTGCCACGCACCTTGGTATCGCCCTCAATGCCCTTTAAGAACATGCAGACCTCGACGCCCATCACCGAACGCACCACATCGACCAGGCCGTCGCACTCGTCCGAGGTGACGCCGCAGGCCTCAAGGTCGCTCTGGTAGGCATAGCTATACGCCACGCGCCCATGCGCGACCGTCTTAATGCGACCCATGACAATGGACTTGAGGTGCAAAAACTCAACGCGCATGCTCTGGTAGACCTCGAGCGCAACGCGCGCCGGATCGGCACCGTGCGCCACCAGGCGCGAGGCCGCATGGAACGCGGCGGCATCGGCGTTTTGGTACTGAAAACGGCCGGTATCGGTAACCAAGCCACACAGCAGGCAGGTCGCAACGCCATCACGTGCGACAATGCCACAATTGTCCAAGAAGCGGTCGATGATCATAGCGCAGGCTGCAGCTTCGACGCGCCTCAGACTGAGCTCGGCAAACTCCTCGCGAGCCGGATGGTGATCGAAGCACGCCACATGCTTGGAGCGGCGAAGCACCTCAGCCGAGTTGTTGAGGCGCTCGACGACCGGCACATCCACCGAGATGAACAGGTCCGGATTGCCGGCGTACGCAGATGCCGGCACCAGACGGTCGGAGCCTTCCATAAAGCGGTAAATGCGAGGAACCGGGTCATCGTCTGCCAGCAGCAGCGCAATGTCCTTGTTGGGGAAAAACTTCATGAGCGAAAGGCCCAGACCCAATACGGAGCCCAAGGCATCGCCATCGGGAGAAGTATGTCCCGAAATCGCAATGGAGGACGCACCCTCGATGAGCTCGAGGATGCGTCGCTGAATATCTGCAGACTCGCACGAGGCGAGGTCGGCGGAATTAGTCATCTAAAGCTGCCTCCTGGGCGGCATCCGCTATCGGATAGCCGTCCTCGTCCTTTTCGATCGCAAGCGTGGCGGGAACGTTTTCCAGCGCACGCGTGATGCGCTCGGCCTCATCGGTCGAGCGATCGATGCGAAAATCGAGCTCGGGCGTAACACGCCAATCGAGCGAGCGAGCCAACAGGCTGCGAATACGGCCCTTAGCGCTAGCGAGCGCCTCCATGACCTCGTCGTAGCGGCTCGCATCGCACGACACATACACACGCGCGAACGAACGGTCCACCGCGACCTCGACCGCAGTCAGGGTGACCAGGTCGAGACGCGGATCGGAAACCTCAAAGAGCAGGATATAACCGAGCTTCTCGCGAAGCTGCTCGCCCAGACGGCGGGTTGCCTGCGTTTGCTTCATAGCGCTACCCCCTACTCGGTACGGGCAACCTGGTCGATGCGGTAGCCCTCAATGGTGTCGCCAGGCTTGATGTCCTGGAAGTTCTCCAGGCCAATACCGCCCTCGGAGCCGCTCTTGAGGCTCTTGGCCTCGTCCTTGTAGTGGCGCATCGAGGCGATTTTACCGTTGAAGACCACGATGCCGTCGCGCACCAGGCGCACGGAATCGGTCGCGGCGATTTCGCCCTCTTCGACGCGGACACCGGCGGCGATACCAACCTTGGGCACCTTGAAGGTGTCCAGGACGGTTGCGGAACCCGTGGAGACCTCGACCTCGGTGGGCTTGAGCATACCGATGCGGGCAGCGTCGAGGTCCTCGAGGCACTTGTAGATGACGTCGTAGCAACGGATCTCGACGCCCTCGCGCTCGGCGGCGGAGCGGGCCTTGCCGTCGGGACGGACGCCAAAGCCGATGATGATGGCGTTGGAGGCGTCGGCCAGGACGACGTCGGTCTCGTTGATGGCACCAACGGCGGAGTGAATCGTGTTGATGCGCACCTCGGACTGATCCATCTTGTCGAGGGAGTCCTGAAGGGCCTCGATAGAACCCTGGACGTCGGCCTTGATAATCAGGTTGAGCTCCTTGACCTCGGCGTCGGCGATGGTCTCGAAGAGGTTCTCGAGCGTCACGTGCTTCACGCGGCTCTGCTCCTCGATACGGGCCTTGAGCGAACGCTCGTCGGCCAGCGCACGTGCCTCGCGCTCGTCCTCGAACACGCGGAACTCATCGCCGGCGTTGGGGACGGACTGCAGGCCCAGGATCTCGACGGCGTCGGAGGGACCGGCCTCGGTGACGGCGTTGCCCTTGGGGTCGAGCATGGCACGGACGCGGCCATAGGTGAGGCCGGCGACCAGCGTGTCGCCCACGTGCAGGGTACCGCGGGTCACGAGCACGGTGGCAACCGAGCCGCGGCCCTTGTCGAGCTTAGCCTCGAGGACGTTGCCCGAAGCGAAGGTATCAGGGTTGGCCTTGAGCTCGAGCACGTCGGCCTGGAGCAGCACGGTCTCGAGCAGGTCGTCGATACCGATCTTCTGCTTGGCCGAGATGTTGACGAACATGTTCTGTCCGCCCCACTCCTCGGGGATGATGCCGTACTCGGTGAGCTCCTGGCGCACACGGTCGGGGTTGGCACCCGGCTTATCGATCTTGTTGACGGCGACGACGATGGGAACGCCGGCGGCCTTGGCGTGGTTGATCGACTCGATGGTCTGGGGCATGACGCCGTCGTCGGCGGCGACGATCAGGATGACGATGTCGGTCACCTTGGCACCGCGGGCACGCATAGCCGTAAAGGTGGCGTGACCCGGGGTATCGATGAAGGTGATCTTGCGGTCGTTGATCATAACCTGCGAAGCGCCGATGGCCTGCGTAATGCCGCCCGCCTCGCCGGCAGCGACGCCGGTGTGACGGATGGCGTCGAGCAGCGACGTCTTGCCGTGGTCGACGTGGCCCATGACGGTGACGACCGGGGCGCGCGGCTTAAGGTCGGCGGGATCGTCGTAGAACGAGAAGGTGTTCTCCTCCTCGGGGGTGATGATCTTGATCTGACGGCCCAGGTCGTCGGCAACGAGCTCGACGAGGTCGTCGGACATGGACTGCGTCATGGTGAGCGGCGTACCCAGCAGGAACAGGCGCTTGATGATGTCGTTGGCCGGAACGTCGAGCGCCTCGGCAAGCTCCTGGACGGTAACGCCCTGGGAGACCTTGATGGCGTCGAGGTCCTCGGGGTTCACGCCCTGGGCCAGCGCCTCCTCTATCTTGCGCTCCTCCTGCGCCTTGGCTGCCTCGCGCTCGCGCTTCTCCTTGCGCTTCTTGCGGCGACCGGTGGACTCGCGAGAGGCCTCCTCGACGGCGGCACGAGCCTCCTCGAGCACCTTCTCGCGGCTGTACTCCTCGGCCTCGCGAGCCATGCGGCTGTAGTGGTCCTCTTCGTTGTTGTGACCGCCCTTGCGCTTCTTGCCCTTACCCTGCTTGTCGGGGTTGGGGAAGTCCATGCCGGCGGCGACGTTGTTGCTGGCGTTGGTGCGATGGCTGTGCGGACGGTTCTCGGAGGCGTTGCGCTCGGAGTTGTTGTCGGAGGCGTTGCGATCGTTACGACGGCCACCGCGGCGGTCGTTGTTGCCGCCACGACGGTTACCGCGCTCGGCGGCGCGCTCGGCCTTGGCCTTGTCCTCGGCGTCCTTCTTCTCCTTGAGCACGGTCTCCTGAGCGGCGATCTGGTCGAGCAGCGAACGGAAGCGCGAACCGGAGTCGGAAGCGGGAACGGCGCGGCGCTGGGCCTCGCGGGCAGCCTCCTCCTTCTCGCGAGCAAGGCGCTCCTGCTCGGCCTTCTTCTTGGCCTCGGCCTCGGCGCGGGCAGCCTCCTCGGCAGCCTGGGCCGCGGCAAACTGACGGCGCTCCTCCTCGCGGGCCTTCTCGGCGGCGATGCGCTCGCGCTCGGCCTCGGCGGCGCGAGCGGCCTCCTCAGCGGCAGCTGCCTGCTCCTCGGCCTGCTTGGCGGCCTCGACTTCCTGGGCTCGGGCCTCGATCACCGAGGCGAGCTGTTTGCGGACCATGGCGACATAGGCGTCCTCCAAGGTGGAGGAAGCGGACTTAGCGGGAATCTTCATATCGGCGAGATGACCCATCAGTTCCTTGGAGGTCATGCCGAACTCTTTGGCCAGGGTGGACACACGGACTTTTGCCATATGACTTCACCTACCCTTTCTGGCACCTTGGGTGCCTAGAGACTGAACGAGCGTGGGAGACGCGCCGGGACCCGCCCGGCGCGACCGCGCGCTAGATCAGGTCCTCCGCATCATCGAAGGCGTCGGTGTCATGGACACCGCAGAAACGGGAGCCGGGACGAGCCTGGTTGCGGCACTGGATGCCGTCCTCGGACACGTACTCGCAGCGGCGGACGTCCTCGTCCTCCTCGTCACCGATCAGGTCGGCGGCGGGCTCCTCGTGAACGGGAACGTTCTTGAGGATGTCGGCGGCAAGGGTCTCGGACTTGATGTCGATGTGCCAGCCGGTCAGGCGCGCGGCGAGGCGGGCGTTCTGGCCCTCCTTGCCGATGGCGAGGGACAGCTGGTCGTCGGGCACGATAACGCCGGCGTAAGCCTTCTCCTCGTCGATGAGGACGCGGGTGACCTTGGCGGGCGAAAGGGCGTTGGCGACGTAGACGGCAGGATCGGCATCCCACAGGATGACGTCGACGCGCTCGCCGCGGAGCTCGCCCACGACAGCGCGAACACGGCTGCCCTTGGGGCCGACGCAGGCGCCCACGGGATCCAGACGGTCGTCGAGCGAGTGGACGGCTACCTTGGAGCGCTGGCCGGGCTCGCGGGCGATCGACTTGATCTGGACGGTGCCCTCATAGATCTCGGGCACCTCCTGCTCAAACAGACGACGCATGAGCTCGGGGTGGGTACGGGAGATGACAATCGGCGGACGGCTGTGCTCGCCACGAACCGGCTGCAGGTTGGAGTTGGGGTCGCGAACGTCGATGATCACAGCCTTGATGTGCTGGTTGTGCAGGTAGCGCTCGCCCATCGGACGCTCGTTGCGCTCGTTCTCGTAACGGCGCTGGTCGAAGTGCGGAAGCTCGGCCTCGACGCCCTCGCGGATCTTGACGATCGTGAAGTCGGGCGTGGACTGCAGCACGGTACCGCTGATGAGGTCACCGATGCGGCCGGAGAACTCCTCGTAGATCTGCTCGCGGGCGGAGTTGCGCACGATGGCGTTGATCTCGGCCTTGGCGTGCTGGGCAGCGATGCGGCTCGTATTCTTGGGGGTGACGTCGATCTCCTCGAACTCGGTGAAGTTGCCCTCCTCGTCCATGGAATCGTCGATCGGCTCCAGGCGGTAGACGTAGATTTTGCCGGTGGTGCGGTCGATGGTCACCTTGGCGCCCCACTCAAGATGCAGGATCTCGGCATAGCTCTTGGCGAGCGACTGCTCCAGGCGGTCGATCAGGTAGAGCTGGTCGATGTGCTTCTCCTGGCAAAGCTCCATCAGGGCGGACATCATGTCGGATGCTGCCATCTTACTTTCCTTCCTTCGCGGGCTTGAAGTCGTAGGTGGGCTTCAACTTGCACTTTTTAACATCGGAAAAATCGAGGGTAACGGACTCGCCGTCCTCGAGCTCGAGAGTCACGTTCGTGTCGGTGGCGGCGGCAATCTTGCCGGCGTACTTGCGACGGCCCTCGGTGGCGGTGGAGGTGAGCTCGCAGTTCTCGCCCACAAAGCGGGCAAAGTCGCACGGGCGGCGCAGCGGGCGCGCCATACCCGGGCTCGACACCTCGAGCGTATAGCTCGAAGAGATGGGATCGAGCTCCTCAATCACATCGCCGACCCACTTGGTGTTGGCCGTGACGTCGTTGAGCGACAGGCTCTGACCCTCGGCACCCTCGATACGCACGCGCACGCAGGGGGCCTTGGTGGCACCCACGAGCTCGACGTCGACGATGTCGACATCGTGCTGGGGAGCGACGGCCTCGAGCGCGTCGATGATCGCCTGCTCGGTCTTGGTCTTGACCATTGCGGCACCTCCATCCATACAAAAAAGAAGCGGGGCCGAAACCCCACTTCTTTCAATTACAACTTCATTTGCAAGCAAACTATACCAATAGCTGCGGAAACGTGCAAGCACAGTACGAATCTGCAGGTCAGCGTGCGCACAGCTTCTCCACAAGAATAGGACAATTGACCGAAGACACCTAGGCAGGTACATGCAAAACGAGGGACGGCCCAAACGGACCGTCCCTCGTTTATTGCATGCCAGCTTTGCGCGCAGTGCTTACTTGACCACCAGGTTGACCAGCTTGCCGGGAACGCAGATGGCCTTGACGACCGTCTTGCCCTCGAGCCACTTGGCGACGGCGGCCTCGGCGGCAGCCTGCATATCCTCATTGGAGGCATCGCGGGCAACGTCGACGCGGCCGCGAACCTTGCCGAGCACCTGGACCACGATCTGCACCGTGTCCTCAACGGACTCGGCCAGGTCGAACTCGGGCCAGGCGGCGGTGTAGGCGTTGCCCTCGCAGCCGAGTGCCTCATGCCACAGCTCGTCGGCCCAGAACGGGCAGATAGGGGCAAGGACGCTCACGATATCCTTAGCCACGCCGTAGCACAGCGCCTTGTCGCGGGCGGTATCCTCGGTGGCATTGAGGTAGGCGCTCGCCGCGTTGACGAGCTCCATGACGGCCGAGATGGCGGTGTTGAACTGGCCGCGGTCGAAGTCCTCGGTGCACTTGGCGATGGTGCGGTGACGCTCGCGGTAGAGCTTCATAGCAACCTCATCGAGCGCAGACTTGTCGAAGGCCACGTTGGCGTCGCCGGACTGGACGAGCTGCCAAACGATACGCCAGGCGCGCTTGATGAAGCGGTTGGCGCCCTCAACGGCCTTGGGATCCCAGTCGAAGTCCTTCTCGGGCGGGGCGATAAACAGGATCGCCAAACGCATGGTGTCGGCGCCGTAGGGCTCAATGACCGAGCTCGGGGGCACGACGTTGCCCTTGGACTTGGACATGGTGTCGCCGTTCTCGTCCTTGACCATACCCTGGCACAGCAAGTTGGTGAAGGGCTCGTCAACGCTCAGCAGGCCCAGGTCGCGCAGTGCCTTGGTAAAGAAGCGACTGTAGAGCAGGTGTAGGATGGCGTGCTCGATGCCGCCGATGTAGTTATCGACGGGCATCCAACGGTCGGCGGCCTCTCGGGAGAAGGGCAGCTCGGTGTTGTGCGGATCGGTATAGCGCAGGTAATACCAGCTGGAGCAGGTAAAGGTGTCCATGGTATCGGTCTCGCGCTTGGCCGGGCGGCCGCAGACCGGGCAGGTGGTCTCGTAGAACTCCTTGCACTCGGCGAGGGTCTCGCCGGCGCCCAGGTCCAGGTTCTCGGGCAGCGTCACCGGCAGCTGATCCTCGGGCACGGGCACAATGCCGCAGTGCTCACAGTGGATGGCCGGGATGGGGTTGCCCCAATAGCGCTGACGGGAAATGAGCCAGTCGCGCAGACGGAACTCGACCTTGCGACGACCGCAGCCCATGGCCTCGAGGTCGGCCACGATCGCAGCCTCGCCCTCGGAGTGCTTACCGCCTCGCATGCCGGTGTACTTGCCGGACTGGACGAGCGTGCCCTCGGCAGCGTGAGCGCAATCCCAGTCGACAGTCTCGGCATGGAAGGTATCGATGGTCTCGCCGCTGGCCTCGACGGCAGCGCGATCGTCATCGTCCAGGATGATCGGCACGATCGGCAGGTCGTACTTACGGGCAAACTCAAAGTCGCGCTGGTCGCCACAGGGAACGGCCATGACGGCACCGGTACCGTAGTCGGCAACGACATAATCGGCAACCCACACGGGGACCTTCTCGCCGTTGACGGGGTTTACCACATAGCGGCCCGTGAAGGCACCGTGCTTCTCGAGGGTGCCCTGGGCACGCTCGACGGCAGAGATATGCTTGGAGTCCTCGACGATCTTGGTGACGGCCTCCTCGTACTCCGTGCCCTCGACGAGCTCGTGCAGGCCGGCGTACTCGGGAGCCAGGACAAAGAAGGAGACGCCAAAAAGGGTATCGGCACGCGTGGTGAAGACGGTGATCTTGCCCTCGTCGCCCTCAATGGGATTGCCGTTGGCGTCGCACAGGGTAAAGTCGACCTCGGCGCCCTCGGAGCGACCGATCCAGTTGGCCTGCATCTGCTTGACGCGCTCGGGCCAGCCGGGGAGCTTCTCCAGGTCGTCGAGCAGCTCCTGTGAGTACTCGGTGATCTTGAAGTACCACTGCTCAAGGTCGCGCTTCTCGGGCTCGGTGCCGCAGCGCCAGCACTTACCCTCGGTGACCTGTTCGTTGGCCAGAACGGTCTTGCAGGTGGGGCACCAGTTGACCGGATTCTTCTTGCGGTAGACCAGACCCTTTTCCCACATCTTCTCAAAGATCCACTGGCCCCAGCGGTAGTAGTCGGGGCTGCAGGTCTTGACCATGCGATCCAGATCGTAGGAGAAGCCCATTCGCTTCATCGTGGCGAGCGCCTGGTCCATGTTCTTATACGTCCAGGCGGCAGCCTGCGTGTTGTGCTTGATGGCGGCGTTCTCGGCGGGCAGGCCAAAGGCGTCAAAGCCGATGGGATGCAGCACGTCGTAGCCGCGCATGCGGGCCTGACGGGCCATGGCATCGCCGATAGTGTAGTTGCGCGCGTGGCCCATGTGCAGGTCGCCCGACGGATACGGGAACATCTCGAGCACGTACTTCTTGGGCTTACTGTCGTCGGTGTCGACGGCAAAGAGGTTGGAGTCCTCCCAGGCCTTCATCCACTTGGACTCAATGGCCTGCGCGTCGTAGGCAGGGATCTCGTCCTTATGATCTGTGCAATCGCACATATCAGCTCCTTTAATCTTAGCTGGGGTCGGGCGGCTTGGCTTTGTTCGCTACTGCGGACAGTCCTGCGCAAGACGAAGAGCACATTAAGTGCTCTTCTTTGCGTGCGGAACTTGTAGCGAACAAAGCCAAGCCGCCCGACCCTAAGGTTAACTTGACTGATGATAGCAAATACGACAAGCGAGATGCCTGCGACTTGCGGGCATC
>CAJMAZ010000022.1:0-32541 GCA_905211535.1 uncultured Collinsella sp.
TTCGCCTGTTTAATCTAGTTGATGGGGTCTATCTATACCCTTTTGTAAGTTGCGGTGAAATAGGGACTGGATTTGGAGTTGAATCGTATAAACAGTCCCTATTTCACCGCAACTTATTTGGGGATGAAAAAGGCGGAGGCCCTGGTGAGGGTCTCCGCCTTTGTTACAAGGGGCGATGTTATTCGCGTACCGTGGAATTAGACCAGGCGGGCGTTGATCGTCTTGGCGATCTCGGCGGCGTCGGTGGAACCCTTGACGGTGGCACGGAAGTCCTCGTCCATGAGCGCCTCGGCAACCTTGGACAGGATCTTGAGGTGCGTGGTGCCGGCCTGTGCACCCGGGATAAGCAGGGCGATGGCCACGTTGACGGGAGCGCCGTCCATGGTATCCCAACCGGTCACGCCGGACTCGTCCTTGACGACGATCACGGCAGCCTCGGTAATGGCGTCGGACTTAGCATGCGGGATGGCGAAGCCCTCCATCATGCCCGTGGTGCCCTCGGCCTCGCGGGCCAGGAAGGCGTTCATCACGGCGTCGGCGTCGCTTGCGATACCGGCCTTGACGGCCTGGTTGGAAACGAAGCTCAGAGCCTCGTCACGAGAAGCGAAGTCCTCGGCGACAAAGACATTCTCGACCTTCACGAAGTCGGCGGCCTCGGCCTTGGGGGCCTCGACGGCAGCGGCCTTGGGGGCCTCAACCGGCTTGGCGGGAGCGGCAGGAGCGGCCTTCTGGCTCTTCTCGAAGTCATACTTCTTGAAGGCCACAAACAGGATGCCACCGACCACAGCGCCGATGAGGATCGCGAGGACCCACAGCGGACCGTTCTCGACAACGGGCAGGACCAGGAAGCCACCGTGAGGCGCCGGATCGTGAACGTTGAACATAATGGTCAGGATCGAAGCGATAGAGGAACCGAGCATCATGATGGGCATGACAGGCCAGATGTTCTTGGTCATGAACGGAATGGCGCCCTCGGTGATGTGGGTGCAACCAAGGATGAGGTTGACGACACCGGCGTCGTGATCCTCCTGGCTGAAGTACTTCTTGCCGACAACGACGGCAAAGGTGGTGATCAGCGGCGGAACGATGCAGGCGGCGGAGACGGCAGCCATGAAGTTGGTGCCGAAGTTGTAGGTATCGGTGCCAACGCCAGCAGCCAGTGCCTCGGTGAGCATAGCGGTACCGGTGACGTAAGCAGCCTTGTTGACCGGGCCGCCCATGTCAAAGGCGCACATGCAGCCGATGGCAAGACCCAGGACAACGGCGCCAGAGGCGGACAGGCCCTTGAGGAAGTCCATCATGGCGGTATTGATGGCAGCCATGGGGCCGGAGATGCCAAGCATGACCAGACCGACGATGGCGGTCGAGAACAGCGGGTACAGGAAGATAGCCTTGAGGCCGTCCAGGTTCTTGGGCAGACCGGCAAAGACCTTCTCGAGCAGCAGGATGACATAGCCGGCGAGGAAGCCGCCGACGATGCCGCCCAGGAAGCCGAAGCCCACGCCGGCGCCACCGGCGTCGATCATGCCGGTCTCGGCGTTAACGGGCAGGCCCTGGATGGCGATCATACCGGCAACAAAACCGGGGACGAGCGCCGGGCGCTTGCCGATGGATTCGGCGATGTAGGCGGAAAGCACCGGAACCATGAGGTTCATGGCGATGCCGCCGATGATCTTGAGCATCGCAGCAAAGCTGTTGTAGTCAGACGCCGTCGAATCGAAGGACGTAATGCCCCACAGGAACGAAACGGCGGTCAGAACACCACCAGCAACGACGAAGACCAGCATGTGGCTGACGCCGTTCATGAGGTGCTTGTAGATGATGTGGCCGATGGACTCCTTCTCCTCGACCTCGTCCTCGACATCGGCAGCGGCTGCAACCGTGCTGTCGCCCTTGGCGGCGAGTGCGCGGTCAATCAGCTTACCGGCGGCCTCAACGGACAGGGCCTTGGAAACACCAACGGAAACCATGGGCTTACCGGCGAAACGCTCAGCCTGGACATCCTTGTCTGCTGCGACGACGACGGCCTTGGCACCAGCGATCTCACTCTTGATGAGCTCGTTCTCGACACCGACCTGGCCATGAGTCTCGACCTTAATGGTCAGACCGCGCTCGGCAGCTGCCTTCTCCAGCGCCTCCTTCGCCATGAAGGTGTGCGCAATGCCGGTCGGGCAACCGGTCGCGGCGATGATGTCAAACTTAGCCATGTGTCCCTCCTTCTTGAGTACAGCGCCCGCGGGCGCTCCCCTACACGCGCTTCGATGCGCATTTTTCCACAACTGAAAGATACCAACCTACCGTCCGCGTGAGAAGAGCCAAGGTGCAATTCTCCGGTGAAAGGTTCTTTCATAACCGTAAACGGTAGGTGAAAGTTTACCATCAACACTTGAAACGGCAAGGTGTATCTTGTAATTGAAAATGCCCGTATACTATGGCATTGCGAATCAAATTAGATTTTCATGCCAACCAGGAGCCATCCATGACCGATAGTAGCAAGAGCGCACTTTCCCTCATTAGCACCCATCAGGGATACAGCGAGTCCGAGCAGCGCATTGTCGGCTATATATTGGAGCACCAGTCCGAGGCTCCACGCCTCACGGCGGCTCAACTCTCACGCGCCGCTGCCACGTCCGAGGCGACCGTTTCACGCTTCTGCCGCAAGCTTGGGTTTGGCAGCTTCCGCAGCTTTCAGTTTTCGCTGGCGAGGGATTTGGAAAGCCAGCGCAACGAGGGCCTGACTGACGAGGTCTCGCTCGACAATATGGAGCAGAGCCTCAAGAACATCCTGGCTGCCAAGGTGAGCGAGCTCAATGCGACCATCGACGGAATCGACCACGATACGCTGGCGGCTGTTGTGCATGCCCTTAAGCATGCAGGGGTTATTGAGTTTGCAGCTGTGGGCAATACGAACGCGGTCGCGCTCGATGCGACGTTTAAGTTTTCGCAGCTGGGCCTGCGCTGCATGGCGAGCACCATTAGCGAGACATCAATCGGTTTTGCGCTCACGTTACGCCCGGGTGACGTCATCGTGCTAATCTCAAACTCCGGCAAATCGCGCCGACTGAATCGCATGGCAAAAGCGGCTCGCAACTGCGGCGCAACTGTAGTCGTCATCAGCAGCGACAGCAAATCCCCGCTCGCGCGTCTGGCAGACTACACCTTTAATACCGTCAACCACGAAGCGCTGCTGACGACGGGCGACTTTGCGTTCTCTAAGATCAGTGCCACGATGATCATCGAAGTCATCTACAACTTCCTGCTGCCCGAGATTGAAGACGCTCGCGAGCATATCAGCTACTACGAGGAGCTCATCCAGCCGGATAAGGTCGTGGAGTAAAACGCGTAGTGGGACAAAAATTTCAGTCTATTTTGTCCCACCAACACCGCTGATACGACCTAACCTCGAGCTTCTTCGAGCATCTGCTTTGCGTGGGCCAAGCTTGCCTCGGACTGATCGCCGCTCAACATGCGGGCGATCTCGGCGGTACGCGCTTCGCCGGTTACCTCGTCCAAATGCGTCTGGGGAACATCGCCCGGTTCCTTGCTGACGACATAATGCTTGTCGGCCATGACGGCGACCTGCGCCAAATGGGTTACGACAATCACCTGATGCGTAGCGGCAAGATCTGCCAGCACGCCCGCGAGCGCACGCGCCGTGGAGCCACCGACACCAGCATCGACCTCGTCGAACACGAGCGTATCGACACCGTCCGCATTACCGAGGACAACCTTGCTTGCCAGCATGACGCGGCTGAGCTCGCCGCCCGACGCAATGCGGCGCAGGGGACGAGGTGTCAAGCCGGCGCCGCTGCGATACAGCAGCTCATAGCTCGAGGGACCCGCAGGTGTCCACTCAGCGCGAGGAAGATCGCGGGACTCCCAGACCAGCTCAGCACCGCCCATCTCCAGGCGCGCCATCTGACGGCCAACCTCGTGACAAAAACGCGGGGCCGCCGTATTGCGTGCACGCTTAAGCGCCTTGGCGGCGGCGAACAGTTCATGCTCCGCTGCGCCAAGCGCTTCACGCGCCTTCTTGATCTGCTCATCACCATCGTCTACCAGCGACAACAGCTCTTGCGAGCGATCGCGCATGGAAAACACGTCATCCATGGTGGGGCCCCACTGCCTCAGAAGTCCCTTAAGGTCGGAATACCGCTCGCGCATGCGAGTGAGCTCACGAGGGTCAAACGCAACACCATCGCGATAGGCGCGAAGCTCGTTGGCGCAGTCCTCGAGTGAGATGCAGGCGTCCGAAAGTGCGTCTGCGATGTCACCTAGCTTG
The DNA here is from genome assembly GCA_905211535.1 of uncultured Collinsella sp. Lineage (GTDB taxonomy): Bacteria > Actinomycetota > Coriobacteriia > Coriobacteriales > Coriobacteriaceae > Collinsella. The sequence goes on from CAJMAZ010000022.1 coordinate 4,283, forward strand.
CGATCGACGGTAGCCATTCGGGAAAGCTCTGCCACGGCGCTGTTCACGGCATCGAGCGCTCCCCCTTCAGAGGCAAGCGATGCATGGGCATCGTTAGCCGTGGCAACAAGTACCTCGGCATGTTCGGAGCGCGGCAGCAGTTCCTCGAGTTCCTCATACTCGCCCGGCTTGGGGTCGACCTCGCCGATGCGCTCGAGGGCAAAGCGCGCCTCCTCGACGCGGCTCCCCTGTGCACGCGAGACCTCTTCGACACGTCGAACCTCCTTGGCGGCAGCACGCGATGCCTTAAAGCAGGCACGGTACGCATCCAGCGCCTCGAGCGCCGCGCGCCCTGCCCAGGCATCGACCATGGCAACATGATGAGCCGGATCGAGCAGGCGCTGGTGCTCGTGCTGGCCGCAAAGATCCATCATCACGCCAACGCGCTCCGAAAGCTCGCGCACACTGGCAATGCGACCGTCAATCTTCACGCGGCTGCGGCCCTCGGCAGAAAGGCTGCGCCGGACCGTGAAGCCTTCCGTGTCGTGCGGCCCGTCGAAGAGTCGCGCCTCTACGCTCGCCAGCGCCTCGCCCTCGCGCACCGTCGACGAATCCGCGCGCTCGCCCAAAATAAGCTTGAGGGCCGAGAGCAGCGCGGTCTTGCCGGCGCCGGTCTCGCCAGTCAGGACAGTCAGGCCGGCACTCGGCACCAGCGTCGCCTCGCGAATGAGTGCAATGTTAGAAACCTGCAGCTCATCGATCATGACGGACTCCGTAGAACACGCGGCTCACCGAGTTATAGAAGCTCTCGGGGCCGTAATCGAGCAGCAGCACATCTCCGGGCCCGCGGCGCACCGCCACGCTCTCAACGGTGCCATCGCAGGTAATAAACTGTCCATCGATAGCGATCGCCGGAACGCTCGGGCGATCATCGGACATAAAGATTTCGACGACATCACTCGGCGAAGTCAAGAAGGCACGGGCCTGAATGGTGTGCGGCGCAATGGGTACGCAGACCATGCCCGTATAGTCGGGGCTCACGATGGGGCCACCGGCACTGAGTGCGTAACCCGTAGAACCAGTCGCCGTGGACACGACCACGCCGTCGCCACGCAGTCGATCGATATGATGGCCCGACACCGTGATGTCGAACTCGACCATATCGGACAGCGGACCGCGGGTAAGCGCCATGTCGTTGAGGGCGAAGGTGCGCACGACATCCTTCGTACCGTCTTCGCGCACGGACACGATATCCGCAGCGATGGTGGCGCGACGGCTCACGTGCAGCTCGCCGGAAAGGGCATCGCTCACGACCTTAAGAATGTCGCGCTCCTCGGGGCTCGCAGCAGTTAAAAAGCCCAGGTGACCATAGGAAAGACCGAGGATAGGAATCTCGCGATGGTTGAGGATGCGGGCAGCGCGCAGCAACGTACCGTCGCCGCCGAGCGTAATGACCAGATCGGAGCCGTCAATATCAGGCGTGCTTTGAATCTTCGATCGCTGATCGGCAGCCCATGCGACCTCATAGCCCTGGCGCGTCAGCCAAAGCTCGAGCATCAGACCGCTCTCGACCGCCTCTTGCTTGTAGTAATTGGGAACCAGAAAGACCTTCATAGCGTTGCAGCTTTCTCGCTCAAAACCGATACCTGGGATTGCAGCTCATCATCGGTACGTTCGCCGGGGTCAAATCTCGTGCCGTACAGGAAAAACTCAACGTTGCCCTTGGCACCATGAATGGGTGACACGCACACATCGACAGGGAACAGGCCCTTGGCAGCAAAGAGTTCAACCGCCGCCACGAGTGTATCGCGGCGCACGGCGGGATCGGTCACAATGCCGCCCTCACCCACCAGCGCCGCCGGAGCCTCAAACTGCGGCTTTACGAGCGTGCAGAATGCACCCGTAGGAGCCAGGCACGCCAGCACCGCATCGATAATGTTCGCGATGCTGGTAAACGAGACATCACACACAGCCAGGTCGATGGTGCCGGAATAGCCAAGCTCAGGCAGCTGCGTCACGTTTGTGCGCTCATGCAGCGTTACGCGATTGTCCTGACGCAACGACCAATCGAACTGGGCGCGACCCACGTCCACCGAGACAACGGTCGCAGCTCCGCGTTTGAGCAGGCAATCGGTAAAGCCGCCGGTAGAGCAGCCCACATCCAGACAGGCAAGGCCCGTCGGATTGATGCCAAACGCATCAAGCGCGCCTTCGAGCTTAAGACCGCCGCGGCCAACATAGGGAATGCGCCCCTTCACATGCAGCGGCAGCCCAGGGATCACCTTAAGGCCCGGCGAAGTCAAGCGCTCACCGCCACTCGAGACCAAGCCGGCCATAAGAGTGCGAAGGGCATCCGCGCGATCGGCGCAGATGCCCTGTGAAATCAGTTCGTCATCGAGACGCACGCGTTTCATGAATGCCATCAACCATTCGTATCCGGGGATGCAGCCTGTCTATCTTGGGACTCGTTTGCCGCATCCTCATCGTATTCCTGCTCGAGCTTGTCGGCCTCACGCGGCGTAAGCTCAAACTTGTCGACCATATCGACCGCGCGGGAGCCCAACTCAATCGCCTCGTCAAACAAATCGAGCGAACGCTCCAAGGAGGTATCCTTGGAGCGAACGGTAGCGATGATCTGATCCAGACGGTCCGAGATCTCATCAAAGTTACGGACAGAACCCTCTGGCATGACTACTCCTCGACGGAGTCGATGTCAGCCTCGGCGGCGTCCGCATCCTCGGCCAGCACGCCGGCCTCACCCTGAGCAACCGCAACCTTGGCGGTAGCCTCGACGGCTTGGGCCTCCTCGCGAGCGCGATCCTCGGCCAGCAGCTCCTGGTACAGGTCCTCGCCCGGCAGCTCCTCGCTGCGAGCGATCTTACCCAGCACGCCGTTGACGAACGACGCGGACTGGTCGGTGCCATAGGCCTTGGCAAGCTCGACAGCCTCGTTGATCACGATGGCGTCCGAGACCTCCTCGTCGGTGAGGAAACGCATCTCATAAACGGCGATACGCAGCAGATTGCGGTCGGCGCCGGGCATGCGCATAAGATCCCAGTTCTTGGCAACGGAGCGCAGAGCGCAGTCGATGCGGTCGATATGCTCATAGGCACCGCGGCACAGCTCCAGCGCATAGGGGTCGAGGGGACCCTTCGAGATCAGGAAATCACCCTCGAGGACGCGCTCGAGCGGGCTGTCCGTGGCCTCGGCCTGGAACAGCAGCTGCAGCGCCTGACTGCGGGCAAGCGTACGCCCGCGATAAACCTTAAGGCTCAAAGGTTACTCCTTGGGGAAAACGAGACCGTCGATGCAAACGTCAACGCGCTCGACCTCAACGCCCACCTGGGCATCGATGGCGGCGACCACGGCAGCGCGAACGGCCTCGGCTAGTTTCTTGAACGGATAGCCAAAGAACACCACGACGCGCACGGTAAGTGCGAGCTTGTCGCCGATGACCTCGGCCTCGGCGGCCGGCTCGGAAGCCGGGGCCTTGGACGAGAGCATCATGGAGACAAGGTTGGTGGCAAGGTCTTTGACGCCAACGGAGGCGATGCCCTCGACATCGGACACGGCGCGCGAGACGATGGCGGTCAGAACATCGGGCGAAATGCCGATGCCGTCAATCTTGATTTCCTGGGGCATGAGTCCTCCTAGAAGATTTGGTTGCTAGACGCGGGAGACGAACTTGCCGTCGCGGGTGTCAACCTTGATGACCTCGCCCTCGTTGAGGTACATGGGGACCTGGATGACAGCGCCGGTGTCGATCGTGGCCGGCTTAGTGGAACCCTGGACGGTGTCGCCCTTAAAGCCCGGGTCGGTTTGGACGATGGTGGTCTCGATGAACATCGGCGGGGTCACGCCCATGAGCTCATCGTCGGCGAAAAGCAGCTGGCAGACGTCGTTCTCGCGCAGCCACTTGGAGTTCTCGCCCACCATGTCCTCGGGAACGGGAACCTGCTCATAGGACTCGTTGTCCATGAAGATGTAGTCGGCGCCATCGTTGTAGAGGTACTGGAACTCACGGGTGGTGAGCATGACGCTCTCGAACTTGGTGCCGGCGTTGCAGGTGTTCTCGACGACACGGCCGCTCTTGATGTCGCGGGTCTTGTAGCGCACAAACGCGCCGCCCTTGCCCGGCTTGACATGCTGGAACTCGACGATGGTGTAGACCTTGTCCTTGATGCGGAGACCGAGGCCGTTCTTGAAGTCGGCGGTAGAAATGGTAGGCATAGCGACCTTTCTTGTTATGGGCAGAACGCACAAGCGTCCAAATTACATACGACCGAAATTATACACTTGCAGACGGCGCCTGCGGCGAGCGCATAAAAAGAGAACGCGGGGCGTCCGAATTGCACCGGACGCCCCGCCCCAAAAATCTATCGAAATGGGCTAGCAATCGATGACGTGCAGGTCGTGCGGGGTCTTGGTGAAGGGCTCATATCCGTTCTCAGTGACGACGCCGTAGTCCTCCAGGCGCACGCCGCCCACACCGGGCAGGTAGACGCCGGGCTCCATGGTGATAACCGAGCCGATCTCGATGGTGTTCTTGCTGCGGTTAAAGTTGGGCAGCTCGTGGATGTCGATACCGACGCCGTGGCCCAGACCATGGTTGTAGTAATCGCCATAGCCGGCATCGCCGATGATCTTCTTGGAAAGCTTGAAAATGTCGTTGCCCTCGACGCCCGGATGGATGGCGGCGACGCACTCCTCGTGCGTACGGCGCACGAGCGCGTACAGGTCGAGCTGCTCCTGGGTAGGCTCGCCCATCACGACGGTGCGCGTCATGTCGGAACGATAATCGCAGTAGCCCGCGCCGTAATCCATGAGAACGAAATCGCCCTTCTCGATGACGCGGTCGCTCGGGACGGCATGCGGATTGGCGGTGTTGGGACCGCTCGCCACGATGGAGCCGAAGGCAAGGCTATCGGCGCCGTTGGCGAACATAAAGTTCTCGAGCTCGTTGCGAACCTGCTTCTCGGTCATACCAGGCTTAATAAAGCCGAGCATGTGCTGGAAGGCGGCGTCGGTGATCGACTGTGCGTGGCGCATGAGCTCGATCTCCTCGGCATCCTTGATGGCGCGCATCTTGCGAATATCGTCATGCATCAGCGGCAACATGCAGGCGACGGAACGGTCCTCCAGACCACGCTGAATACCCTGGTAGAAGTTGATCTGCATGTCGTCCTCGACAGCGCAGACGCGGCACTTGTTGGCCGCGATCTTGCCGGCGACCCAACCGGGGATGGTGCCCTCATCCATGTCGTAGACCCAGGGGCTGCCGACGGGCGTGTTCTCCTCAAAGCTGTTGAGGTAGCGCGAGTCGGTGTGGAACAGGCACTGGTCGGCCGTAATAAACGCAGCGTGCGGGAACTCGAAGGTGTAGTCGAAGACGCCCTTCACGCCCGTAAGCCAACGAAGGTTGGCCTCGTCGCGCACCACGATGGCGTCGTAGCCACGCTCGGCCATCAGGGCACGGACACGCTCGATACGACCGGCAGGACCGGCAGAAAACTCAGACATGCAGATTCCTTTCTTGTTGTCTCTATAAAGACGGGACGGGTCTCAACCGAACGACGGAATCGCATGCGATCCGCAACCGATTGGAAACCCGCCCCTCAACATGATACGAAAGACGATGGAAGTCAATAAATCTTAGAGAAGTTCTTTGCGAGAAGCCAAGTAGGCGTGAGCATGGCGCTCAAGAACCTCGTCCTCAACGTTCGTTAGGCGAATGGCGCCGAGTGCCGCGGGCATCGGCAACATGCTGCGGTTCGAGCGGGCGAACTGCTGCTTGCGGAACTCCTCGATATATGCGGCAGGCTCCAGATCGAAGGCAAGCTCCTCGATACCAAAGTCCTCCAAGCAGTCATCGACCTCAAAGACGTAATCGATATCAAAGTCGCAGGCGTCGTGGGCAAGGCGCGCCTCAAAGCGCATGCCCTCGGACAACAGCTGGTAGGCAGGGACCTGCGAAGCGGCATCGCCCAAGCAGGCGCGCAAGGTACGCTCCCCCGTCTTGCCAAAATCGAGCGCATGGCGGGCGCTCGGGTTCGTGGCCATCAGCACGTCCTTGCGGGCAGTCTGAGACCATTGAACGGCATTGACGAGCGCGACCTCCTCGCCCGCGAGAATCTCGGGGACGGTCTCAGTAAACTGATTCCAGCGGGACTTGCTGCTCGAAAGCATGGTGCCAACAAGTACCACATTGCCGAGCTTGAGGTCTTCGGGGTCCGCCTCGCGAACAAGGCCGAGGTCACACACGACCAAGCCCGGTTCGGGACGGAACGCGATAGCGGGAAGCGCATTCGCCGACGAGGCGACAAGCGGCTTCATGGTCGTCGCAACCGTGAGCATGGCGTCGAAGGTCGTCGGCAGCAGCGCGCACTCGGTTCGGCCACACCACTGGTTGGCGCACCAGCTAACAACCGAGCAGGTTGCGGCATTGCCAACGGCGACAACCAGATCATCGCAGGTAATACCGTTAGCCGACAGGGCGCCAAAGACGGTATCGGCATCGGCCAGCGTGGCACCGAAAGCCGAAACCTCAAGGGGGAGCTGCGACACGGCAAAACCGGCGTCAACCAGCGCATGCTCGACGACCTCGCCAAAACGCTCTGACGAGGCGGTGTTCCAAACGACCATCGCGCGCTTAGGCTTACCCACAGCCGAGGCAAACATGCGCGGCAGCTCCTCGAAAGCGCCCAATCCGACGCGGACATCGACACTGCGGTTTTGGAAATTGATGAGTTGACGGCGAATCATAGCAATCCACGCTCCAAAAGCATCTCGGCACAAAGGTACGAAACATCCTCAAAGGACTTATTGCGGATATCGAGGGTAAGATCGGCCGCTTGGCGATACAACGGACGGCGATGCTCAAAAAGCAACGCCGCATGCTCGGGCGAACGGAAATCAGGTCGGGTATCGGACCGGCGAATCTGGCGCATCGAATCCTCAAAGTCGCCCTCGAGGTACACGCACGTACCCATTTCGTGCATCAGCTCAATATTCACCGGCGTCTCGACGATACCGCCCCCGCACGAAACCAACAGGCTGCGCTCGCTTTGGAGCGAACGGAGCGCCGAGGTCTCGAGCTCGCGAAAACGATCCTCGCCCTCGGTCTTAAAAATCTCGGTTACCGACTTGCCGCAACGGCGCACGACCAGGCGGTCGGTATCGATAAAACGCCGCTTGAACATAGTGCCGACGTTGCGCGCGAGCGTCGATTTGCCCGCGCCCAAAAAGCCGATAAAGAAGATATGGTCGCAGCCGTGTTTGATGTGCTGGGACATAGCGAGACCTATTCCTCGCAGGGAAGGTCGCGCAGGGCCCGGCGCTCGAAGATACGGAAGATCTGCGTATACCACAGGTCCTGCGTCGCTTGCGGCTTTACCAGGATGGTATCGACGCCGGCGAAGTTGCCGCTCCACACGTCCGTGTAGAGCTGATCACCGATCAGCACAGCCTCGTCGGTTGTGGCGCCGAGGCGCTTAAGACCCGCCTTAAGGGCAAACGGCGCCGGCTTCATGGCGTGGCTGATAGCCTCGAGTCCCAGCTCGCGTGCAGAGCTCATGACCTGGTCGCGATGCCAGTTGTTGGACACCATGCACAGCTTAAAGCCTTTGGCGCGGGCGGCGTCGAGCCAAGCGGAAACCGCGGTGGGAACCTGCTCGGTATCACGCGGCACCAGGGTGTTGTCGCGATCGAGCAGAATGGCACGCTTGCCGTCGGCCCACAGGGTATCGAGGTCGATGCGATCGACCGAGGCAACATATCGTTTGGGGCTAAAAATCCTCATGATCAATTCCAAGACTGTTGGTGCTCTTCGTAGGTCTTCGAGAAATACTCCTCGTCCTGCGTAATGTAGAAATACAGGTCATCGGAGTCGGTCGGCTCAAGCGTGGCCTTGAGTGCCTCGAGCGACGGAGAGCAGATGGGCGTGGGCGGCAGGCCCTCGTGCTTATAGGTGTTATACGGGCTATCGCTCTGCAGGTCGTCGGCGGTAACCTCGCCTCCGGTGACATACATCATGGTCGCATCGCTGTTGAGATAGCGCAGACCGTCGAGCTTGCCGGCAAGGCGGTTATAAAAGACCGAGGCCACGTGCGCACGTTGATCGGCGTTGAGGCCCTCGCGCTCAACGATAGAGGCCAAGTTGACGATGTCGTAGTCGGACATCTCCACACCATAGCGCTCCTTGATCTTGGCTTCGCAGCTCGCAAAGTCAAGCGACTTGTACTCGGCGTTGAACTGGTCGAGCATGGCACGAATCACGTCATCGGCACTCGGATCCTTACCAAGCGAATAGGTCTTGGGGAACAGGAAACCCTCGAGCGAATCGTTCGCGGCGTCTTTAAGGAAGGCGTAATCATTCACATAATTGTTCGCCTTAGCCTGGTTAAGGAAGTCTTCCTTAGAAATGCTGTCGTACGCCTTGGCCACGCGGTCGGCGACCTGATCGACCGTCAGGCCCTCAGGAATCGTAAGCGCATCGGAGCCGGCGTTGGGACCTTCCATGAGCTGCTGGACGACCTTCGTGGCGTCCATAAGCGTGGTAAATGAATACTTACCCGGCTTAAGCGACATGTCGGCGTTGAGCTTTTTGACCGCCGCATAGTAATCCTTGGGATTTTCGACGATATGGTTATCGGAGAGAATCGAGGCGATCGTATCGCCCGAGGCGCCCTCGGGAATGGTCACCGTAACCTGCTGACCAGCCGTAACCTTCGCATCCCCACCGGTAAAGAAGCCTTTGACGGCAGGTACGACAAAGAAGACGATCGCGACAAGGGCGAGCACCGCCACCACGGCGCCGATAATCATGGGCACCGGGGAGCTTTTCTTTTGAGCGCCACGGCGAGCATGCGTGTTGTAGCTCGAACGCGTCGCCGGAGCAACGCCATGCGAACCGCGAGCGTGATGCGAATGCGATTGAGGGGCCTGAGTTCGCTGGGTAGATGCCTGCTGTTTAAAGCGGGTACCGCCTGCAGGCTGGGCCGTACGAGCAGTGGGCTGCTGAGCCGCGTGAGGAGCCGAATGCTGAACCGAACGAGCAGAAGCCTGCTGACCCGTCCGTTGAACAGGTTGGGCCGAATGAGAGAAGGACTGCGCCGGGCGCGCGGCAGGCTGAGCTGCACGCTGCGTCGGCTGTGCCGGACGCTGGCCAGGCTGGGCAGGGCGCGACGCCGGCTGCCGTGTACGATTCTGCTGGCGCGGATCGGAAGCACTAGGCATGCGAAACCTCCTCGTTTTTACGATCGAGCCACGTCTGCAAAAACAGGCTGGCGGCAATCATGTCGATCTTGCCCCTCATCTGCTTTTCGTTGAGTCCCTGCTCGCGCAGGATACGCTTGGCCTCCTGCGAGGACAGACGCTCGTCCTCAAACTCCAGCGGAAGATCGAGCTCGTCGGCAATCTTTTGCGCCACGGAGGCAACGCGCTCGGCCTGGGGGCCGGGCTCACCGGCCATGGTCAGGGGACGTCCACTTACCAGGATGTCGGGCTCATAGTCCTCGACCAGGTAGCGGAACGTCTTGGCCATACCGGTGACCTCTGCAGCCGGGAGCACCTTGACGGGCATCGCCATCTTGCCATCACGGCTCGAGACGGCGATGCCGATCCTGGTCTCCCCTATGTCCAGCGCAAGCGCGACCACAGTGACTTCTTAGATTCTTAGGCGCCGAGTGCGGTCTTAGCGGCCGCGAGGGCATCGGCGATACCGGCAGCGTTCTTGCCACCGGCCTGGGCCATGTTGGGACGACCGCCACCGCGACCGTCGACCAGACCCGCGATCTGCTTAATCACGTTACCGGCATGGAAACCGGCCTCCACGGCGTCATCGGTGCCGGCAGCGAGCAGGGCCGGGGTGCCCTTCTCGGTCACGCTGGCGACGACGCAGGCGACGGGACCGGCGACCTTCTGGTGCACGGTATCCCAAACGTTGCGCAGGTCAGCAGCCTCGAGACCCTGAAGCTCAGCGACAACGAGCTTGAAACCGTTAACCTCAACGGCACCCTCGATGGCGCTGGAGATGGCATCGGAGGAACCACCGGTCAGGGCCTTCTTGAGCTTGTTGGACGTCTCGCGCAGCTCGGCCTGCAGGTTCTCCACGCGGGCGGGAACCTCGTCGACGCGGCACTTGAGCGCAGCGGCGGCGGCGTCAACGAGCGCCAGGCGGTCGGCCATGTAGTCGAGGGCACCCTTAGAGGTCACGGCCTCGATACGGCGGACATTGGAGCCCGTGGAGGACTCGGAAATGATCTTGAACAGGCCAATCTCCGCGGTATTGGCGGCATGGGTGCCACCACAGAGCTCGCGGGAGAACGGCTGGTCCTCGGCGCCCACGGAGACAACGCGGACGACATCGCCGTACTTCTCTCCAAACAGAGCGACAGCGCCGGCAGCCTTAGCCTCGTCGATGCCCATGACACGGGTCACGACCGGCTTGGAAGCGAAGATCTGCTGGTTGACCAGGTCCTCGACAGCCTTGAGCTGCTCGGAGGACAGGGCCTCGAAGTGCGTAAAGTCAAAGCGCAGGTGCTCGGGCGTCACCAGCGAGCCGGCCTGGGAGACGTGCTCGCCCAGGACCTGCTTAAGGGCGGCATCGAGCAGGTGCGTGGCGGTGTGGTTGCGGCGCAGGAAGCCACGGCGCTCGGCGTCGAGCGCGGCGGTAACAGCGGCACCGACAGTCAGCGTGCCATCGGCAACGTGCGCGACGTGGGCATACAGGCCGTTGTGGTTCTTGGTGTCAGCAACGGTCAGAACAACGCCCTCGGCGGAAAGCTCGCCGGCATCGCCCTGCTGGCCACCCATCTCGGCATAGAACGGGGTGCGGTCGAGCACGACCTCGACGTCCTCGCCCGCGGTGGCGGACTCGACGGACTCGCCGTTGCGCACGATGGCGACAACCTTGGCGCCCTCGATCACATCGTTGTCATAGCCGTCGAACTCGGTCGCTGCGACCTTGTCGGAAAGCTCGACCCACACGTCGTTGAAGCTGCCCCAGGCGTCGCCCTTGGCATTGGCGCGGGCGCGGGCCTTCTGGTCCTCCATGCAGGCAGTGAAGCCATCCATGTCGACGTCGTGGCCAGCGGTGCCGGCGATCTCGACGGTCAGGTCGATGGGGAAACCAAAGGTGTCGTGCAGCTTAAAGGCGACATCGCCCGGAAGCACGGCACCCTCGACAAGCGCTGCCAAGGCCTCGTCCAGATAGACGCGGCCGTTGTCGAGCGTCGTGGAGAAGCGCTCCTCCTCGGAGGCGACGATACCCTTGACAAGGGCGACGTTCTTGAGCAGCTCGGGATAAGCCTCGCCCATCTGAGCGTTGACCTCGTCGATGAACTTGGTCAGGAAGGCACCCTCGATACCCAGCAGGCGACCGTGGAACACGGCACGGCGGAGCAGACGGCGAAGGACGTACTCGCGACCCTCGTTACCGGGGAGGATGCCGTCGGAAATCATAAAGTCGACGGCACGGGAGTGATCGGCGATGATGCGCAGCGAGCGGCTGGCGCCGGAGTAATCATCGGCGTCATAGGTCTTGCCGCTGATCTCCTCGCCCAGCTTGATGAGATGCTGCATCAAGTCGCCGTCGTAATTGGCGGTCTTGTGCTGCATGATGGCGGCCATGCGCTCCAGGCCCATGCCCGTATCGAGGTTGCGGTGCGGCAGCTCCGGCATGGAGCCGTCCTCCTGACGGTCATACTGGGTAAAGACGAGATTCCAGAACTCCAGGAAGCGGTCGCAGTCACAGCCAGGCTTGCAGTCGGGGCTGCCGCAGCCGACCTCCTCGCCCATGTCAAAATAGATCTCGGAGCACGGACCGCAGGGACCGGTGGGGCCAGCGGCCCAGAAGTTGTCGTCCTCACCCAGGCGGGAGATGTGGTCCTCGGCAACACCCAGAGAACGCCACACGTCGTGGGTCTCGTCGTCCTCGGTAAAGACAGTGAAGTACAGGCGATCGAGCGGCAGCTTGAACTCCTTGGTGATGAGCTCAAAGGCCCAGGCGCAAGCCTGCTCCTTGGAGACGCCGCCAAAAGAAAAATCGCCGAGCATCTCGAAGAACGACAAGTGACGGCCGTCCTCGCCGATGCAATCGATGTCGTTGGTGCGGACACACTTCTGGCAGGAGATCGCGCCAATCTCCTTCATGGTCTTCTTGCCCTGGTAGTACTCCTTAAACTGGTTCATGCCGGCGTTGGCAAGCAGCAGTGAAGGATCGTCGGGGACGAGGGACGAAGAAGGATAGAGCTTAAGACCGCGCTCCTCAAAGAAGTTGAGGAACTTGGAGCGAATCTCGGCCGTAGTCATTGACGGGTAGTCAGCACTCATAGAGGGAATCTCCTCGGTTTCACATCGAAACAGTTCAAACGTAACGATATTACCATCCAACCGCCCCCGTGCAAAAAAGAGGGCCGGCACAATGCCGGCCCTTCAGCGAAATTGCATGTTAGCGCGTATGAATGTTAACCCGAATTACCCCGCTAGCTGTCGTCATCGTCCATGGAGCCGTCGATGCCGGTTTTGGTGTCGTCATCCGTGTTGGAGTCATCGTCCTTGGCGAAGGGATTCTTAAAGAAACCCGGGGCATCGGGCTGCAGACCAGAGAGCTTAATCCAGGGATTATCGAGTTCGGGCTTGGGCATGGCCTTGGCCTCGGGCGCGGCCTCGTTACCGATGAGCTCGGACTCATAGATGAACGTATCGTCTCCAAGCGCGTCGTAGGCGGCGACCGGGTTGCCATCGGCATCGCGGTACGGCGTGCCCTTAAACACGGCGCCGTCATAGGCCACAAGCTGGCGGCCGGTCTCATTCTCGAAGTAGTACACGAAGATACCCTTAAGGGCCGCGCACAGTGGGATGGCAATAATCATGCCGATGGGGCCCATGAGTGCCGAGCCAATAACGAGCGCCGTGAGGCTCATGATGGGATGCACCTGCACCGAGCTCTGCATAACCTTAGGCGAAATCACGTTATCGGTGACATTTTGCGCGACCATCGTCACGATGAGCGTCCATAACGCCAACATGGGGCTGAACATGAAGCCGAGTACCGTGGCGATTGCCGCGCTCACCCAGGGACCGACGACCGGAACCAAATTCATGATGCCGGTAAAGATAGCCATGAGCGCCGCATACGGATGACCGACGATCATAAAACCGATAAAGGCGAGGAAACCACCGCAAATGGACGTCACGACCATACCGCGCATGTAGCCGCCGACAGAGCGAGAAAGGATGGCGACCATAAAGCGGTACGAGGTCTCCTTCTCCTGACCGATGATGGTGCAAATCTCGTGGTGCATGCGAGGGTAGTCGCAGGCCATCCAGTAGGCAAGCACCAGACCAAGGAAGATCACGAACAACTGCGAGGCCGTATTGGTGATGAGCGGGAACACACCGCGACCAAGCTCAGCAGCGATCTGAGACACATACTTCGATGCCACGGCAACCAGCGACGAAAGATTATCGTCCAAATACTCCTTGAGCGGCGTGTTGTTGAGCGTCTTGGCATGCGAGATCATCTCATTGAGATCGCCACCCGCAACACGAAGCTGCTCGGGCAGGCGGCTCAGGACTTCCATGATCTGACCAAAGAGAATCGGCGACAAGATGCAAACGACACCGACGAGCACGGCAACAACAACAATGAGCGCGATAAGCGAACCGATGCCGCGATTCACGCCATGGTGCTCGAGCCAGTTGGTGATCGGGGACATCACAAAAGCAATGATGGAGCCGACGGCAAGAAACTCAATAACCGGTGCCAGGATGCCCATAAGGTTAAAGATGACAGCAGCAATAACAATGCAGCCGACAACAGCCCAAATGCGCAGCGTCTGAATGCGGGTGTCGCGCAGCACGCGATCGGTTTGTTGGGGGTGCTCACTCATGAACGAATCATCACTCCGTCGGGGTCGATCTTGTCCTGAATCTTCTTAAGCGTGCGGCGCAGCAGACGCGAAACCTGCACCTGAGAAATACCCAGCTTCTTGGCGATCTCGATCTGGGTCATGCCCTTCACAAAGCGCAGCTCGATCACCTCGCGCTCGCGCGGCGAGAAATCACGGATGGCTTCCTCGATCACTAGGCGGTCATCGGTAAAGTCGAGCTCGTTGTCGTCGTCGGCGTAACGGTCGAGAATCGAGGGGGCATCGTCCGAATCGGACGCACCAGGAGCCTCGATGGGCACCGAGGTATAGGCCGAAGACGATTCCATGGCCTCCAGCACCTCATCGACCGTCACGTCCAAGTACTCAGCGATCTCCTCAACCTTGGGCGAACGCTGCAGCTCGTTGGTAAGTTTGTCAGTAGCCTGGTTGACCTTGGCCGAGAGCTCCTGCAGACGACGCGGTACGCGCACGCTCCAGCCCTTGTCGCGGAAATGGCGTTTGATCTCGCCCAGGATAGTGGGTGTTGCAAACGTCGTGAACTCGAGTCCGCGCTCGGGATCAAAACGGTCGATAGCCTTGAGCAAACCCAGATAGCCGACCTGCATGAGGTCGTCGAGTGGCTCGCCGCGATTCTTAAATTTGTTGGCAAGAAACCTTACCAGATTCATATGGGACATAACGAGCTGCTCGCGGGCGTCCGGATCACCGGTCTCCTTGTAACGACGAAACAGCTCGCGGGTTTTCTCCTTGTCCCAAGCGGTCTTACCGCTCCGGGAACGTTCGGTCATATTAGATATCCGCCTTGAGGTCGAGGGAAAGCGTCAGGGGCGCAGCAGTCTTTTCGTAGGAGTCGCACACGCTCGCGAGGATGAGCTCGGCATACACCGCAGCCTGGTCGTCTTCATCGACCGTAGCCTGATCGCCAAAGGTAATAGTCATGCCAACGTGGGTCTCATCGACATCGAATTTGATGGTGATGTCATCGCAGTCGACCGCGGTACAACCATAGATGAAAGCCTCCTCGGCAGCCATGCGGATGTCCTCGATGCGATCGACAGACATAGAGCACAGGGCACCAACGTTGGCTGCCGTCATGCGCACAAGGCGAGCGAGACGCGGGTCGCCGGCAACGGTCAACGTGATGGGGCAGGTTGCTTCGCTACTCATCGCAGGACTCCTCAGAGGTCTCGGCGGGCGAATACGTGTAATACTGAGCCGGCTTGGCTGAAGACTTCTGAGCCGCATCTGCGCCATCGGCGGGCTCGTCCTCCGTCTTGCCAATCAGGACGCGCTCGGTCGGCTGCTCGGCTTCTTCGGCGGCAGCGGAAAGCTTGCGCTCGGCTTCGGCTGCAGGAGCCTTCACCTTATTGAAGAGCTTCTGCACAGCACCGGCGGCAGAGTCGGTCACGCTAGACACAGCATTGCTGGCCTCGGCCATGCTGCCCGTAACCTCAGAAATGTCGCGAACGACCGCCTCAACCTCAACGAGGTTGGACGTCAGGGCGTCGACGGCAGTCTTGCTCGACTTGAGCAGCGGCTCCACCTGGGCAAGTGCCGGCGTAAGCTCGTCAACGGCGCCATCGAGCTTTGCCACCACAGGCTGCGCCTCAGCAATGGTGTTGTTGAGGTCGGTCACGGTCTTGTCGAGCGAATCGACAACGGTGCGGGTTTTGCGCAAGGTGAGCGCAAGCTCAACGATAGCCCATACGCCGGCAACGGCAAGCAGCAGCAGGGCGATTTGAATGGGACTCATACAAGCCTCCCGGAAAAATCGAAATACAGACGCTTTTCATGGTACCCCAAAGGGGACCGAACATGCCAAGAGCAGCAACGTGGGACAAAATTATCAGCAGCTACTTCGGTGCATTCCCGCTGCGGTCGCGTTCGCTTTGCTCTACGCGCCACTCTTCCCAACCGCGCCCGGCAGGCTGCCAGAACGCACCGCGCTCCAGCCCCTCGGGCAAATAGCGTTGATCGACCCAGCCTTCGGGATAATCGTGCGGGTATTTATACACACCGTAGTCGTCGCTGCCCGGGCGATGGCGATCGCGCAAATAACTCGGCACCTCGCGAAGCCCACTAGAATGGATATCGGCCAGCGCCGCATCGATCGAAGCCTCACACGCGTTTGATTTTGGCGCCAAGCACACATAGAGTGCAGCCTGAGCCAGGTTAATGCGGCACTCGGGATAGCCAATGACCTCGGCAGACTTAAACGCGGCATGTGCCACCAAAAGCGCCTGCGGGTCGGCGTTGCCAACGTCCTCAGAAGCATGAATCATAATACGGCGAGCGATAAACTTAGGATCCTCCCCAGCATCGATCATGCGCGCAAGCCAATAGATCGTGGCATCGGGGTCGCTACCGCGCATGGACTTGATGAACGCACTGATGATGTCGTAGTGCATGTCACCGTTTTTGTCGTACGAAAAGCCACGGCGCGGGTTGGCAATCTTCACGTCGTCAACAGTGATGGAATAGCGCTCCCCCGCCGCCGGCGCTGGCGTTCCCTCGGTATCGGGACGCGTGACGGCAATCTCGCTCGCAAGTTCGAGCGTCGTGAGCGCCGAGCGAGCGTCACCCGCTGCCAGCGTGCAGATGGTCTTAACCGTATCCTCATCGGCCGAGAACTTACCGTTCAAGCCCTGCGGTGCCTCGAGCGCACGTTCAATAAGCGTGGCGATATCCTCATCCTTCAGATGCTCAAGCTCCACCACGCGACCGCGCGAGAGCAATGCCGAGTTGACCTCGAAGTACGGATTCTCCGTCGTGGCGCCAATCATAATGACGGTACGGTTCTCAACTGCATGCAGCAGGGCATCCTGCTGCGACTTAGAGAAGCGGTGAATCTCATCGATGAATAGAATGGTGCGGCGGTCGTACGTATTCAGGCGCGTCTTGGCCTCATCAATCACGCGACGCAGGTCCTTCACGGTACCCGTGACGGCGCTGACCTCGACAAACTCGCTCTTGGTATGGTTGGCGATAATGTGGGCCAGCGTCGTCTTGCCCGTACCGGCAGGCCCGTACAGAATCACGCTCGAAAGCACATCGTGCTCGATCGCGGCACGCAGCCATGAACCCTTACCGACGGCCTTTTGCTGGCCCACGTACTCGTCGAGCGAATTGGGACGCATGCGCACCGCGAGCGGCGCATTTTTAAAGGAACGCTCGCGCGTCGAGACAGAAAAAAGGTCGTCCATAGCCATCCCATGCATCAATCAAAAGATTTGTTCGTCAACAGTATACCGAAAAGATACGAACTACCGTTCGTTAATATAGGTACGGTGCGGAAACTTTAGACCCGGGAACAGCTTACTCGTCAGCTCGCAGAAATAGTCATCCGTCATGCTCGCGATATAATCCACCACGGCTTGATCCTTGTCGTCCTGCCAGGCATAGGTGCGATCGTAGTAGGAAAGCTGCTGCTCAATGCGCGAAATATGGTGCTTAAAGATGTACGAGGACTCGTCACCCTCGTTTATATCCAGCAGGCAACGGTCGTAGAGCTTTTCGAAAGCCTCGCGCAGCTCCGCCTCGGAATCGCCTTCGATACCGCCCTTACTGTAGATCTTCTCGTAATTCTCGCGCTTGGCCCAGCGAATTTCCTCAAACAGGTCATCGCTCATCTCGATACGCGATTTGCCGTAGCTATGCTCCACAATATCGATGGAAGCGTGCGTAAGGATCCAACTGTTGTAGGCACCGCCCCGGCCATCATCAAAAGCGTCCGGCGAAAGCAAGCCCGCCGCAATCGCATCCTGACGGTCACGACCGACGTAGGCAAGAATATCCGAGATGCGAACGACGCAGCCCTCGAGCGTCATGGGACGCAGATGCTCAATTGCGCTATAGCCCGTGGCAATGCAATCCTCAACCGTCTGGTCAAACTGGTCAAAGGAGCTCATGTCCGAGAGCTCAAACACACACTGCTCGTACTCGCCGTTATGGCATAGCACGCCGTCGAGCGTCTGGAGCGACACGTTGCGGCCATACAACGCGTCGAGCACGCGGACCGACTGCACGTTATGGAAAAAATAACGCCCCGTGCGCTCATGATAGATATCGTTGAGGAAGCGCTCGCCGGCATGGCCGAAAGGCGTGTGTCCCAAGTCATGACCCAGGCCAATCGCCTCGATCAAATCGCAATTGAGCCCCAGGGCGCGACCGATATCGCGCGCAATACGGGAGACAAGCTGCACGTGCAAACCGCGGCGTGACAGATCGTCATTGCTACGGAAGCTAAAGACCTGCGTTTTGCCTGCATAACGGGTGTACGCCGGAAGATGAAGTATCTTTTCGGTATCGCGCATAAACGCGGGACGCATAAGCGTGCCTTTGTCGGCAGCGCGATCAATACGACGAATGACCTGGTCGTCGTTGCAACGATACGGGTTGACATAGCCCGAAGCACGATCAGCGGAAATGCGCTCGACAAGTTCGGGCGACAACGCCGAAGGAATACGGTCCATGCGCGCCTTAATGACGGCCGTTTCTTGATTAGATGCCATGGCATGCTCCTTAAGAAGGATGCGCAATCGGTTACAAAGTGCAGTCCACGACCTCGATTATGGCAAAAATCGGCACTAAAAACGGGAGCAATGGCAGGGAGCGCGATTTTGTGAAGAGGCAGGAGAGGGCCAGGACCAGGAGCGAAACGGCAAATGCCACGATGCCGCCCATAGGGTCGAGCGTGCAAAGCGCGAAGAGTGCTTTGGCGTCCCCCATGCCAATCCCCGGGGCTTGACGAAGGCGCCGCCAGAGCGACTCAGTAAGCACAAGGGCAAGGTAGACGATGACCGCAAGACCGGCATGATCAAGTGCAGTGTTAACGCCCCTGTCGAGCCAAACGCCCGCCAACGCCGCCACGGCACATGCGCCGGCAAGCCCATTGGGAAACCGTCGCTCTCGGGCATCAATTGCCACGCCGGCAAAGATGCAAATCCAAAACGGGATATAGACCATCGGACGCCTCCTCGAGCTGCATCGCAAAAGCAAAAACCACCACAAAGGTGCCCGTCCCCTTTGCGGTGGTTTTGGCGGTGGTTATTTGGCGCCTTGCATGACCTCGTCGAGGGTGACGTTTACGGCATGCTGGGTAGGAACCCAGTCGACCTTCAGGAACAGCGCGGCCACCGTGATGGGGATATAGCTGAACATAAAGATCGGGAAGGTAAACAGGTTAGTCACCAGACGCCACTTTTGCGCGCAGTGAATGTGCTTGTACTCAAAGATAGTCGTGAGCAGCGCCAGGATAAAGAAGGTCTGATACATCATGGCGAAGGTCATAATGAGCGAAGCGGCGCACGCCTGCATCTCGACTTCGGTAGCCAAGAAACCATGCGAAAGGCCGCCCACAATCAAGAACGTCGCATTAGCGAGCATCGAGATCAGCGATAGCAGCATACCCGGGGCGATGGTCATAAACATGTCGTAGGCGGCAAAGCGATGATAGCGGAACGTCGACTTAACCAGATGCTTGCCGTAGGTAAAGAACACCTGGTAAAAGCCCTTGGTCCAGCGCATACGCTGCTTCCAGGATGCCTTGAACGTCACGGGTTGCTCGTCAAAGAACTCCGCCGGCGCATAGCCAATGCGAATACCGTGAATAGCGCAGAACGTAGTGAACTGAATATCCTCGGTCAGCGTATGGAACTGCCAGCCGTGCATGCCCTCGATAACGCTGGCGGAGATGAGGTAGCCCGAACCCGAGACAGCACAAGACGTCTTACAGATATTACGTGCATTGTTAAGGAAGCGCGCCTCGCGCAAATACCAAGTAGCATTAGCTGCCGAGATCCACGAGCTGCCAAAGTTCTTGGAGTTGCGATAGCTCGTGACCACATGGAATCCCTGGTCAAAGGCATCGTTCATCTTGGACACGTAATCGCGGGAGATAACGTTATCGGCATCGAAGATAAAATAACCCTCAAACGTGTCGGGATACTCGTTGAGAATGCGATCGAAACCAAAGTCCATGACCCAACTCTTACCCTTACGGGCCAGGTCATTGCGCTCGTAAACAATGGCACCGGCCTCGCGCGCGAGCTGCGCGGTGTTGTCGGTGCAGGCGTCGGCGACCACGAAAACCTCGATGAGCTCGGACGGATAATCCTGGTCCTTGATGGAGCGAACGAGGTTGGCGATCACGGCCTCCTCGTTATGCGCGGCGATAAAGAAGGCATAGCGGTGGAGTTTTTTGGCCTTGGGAGGCGCAACCTCGCCACGAAGAGCGCCAATGACAAAGAAGACCACCTGGTACAGAAAGCAGACCGTGAGCAGCGTGACGACAATCTGGTTGAAGATCACGATGGGTGTGTTGGTTTGTAAAAAGGCGAGCATGCAGGCTCCCAGCAACGCGTTTCGTAAACAACCGTATATCTTACCGCAGGCTTACCGAGTTCAAGAAACCACCTAATACTGGCTAGGCTTCGAGAAGACCGAGCTGCGGAACGATTTCATCTCCAACGGCCGTGCGACCGAGCGAGCGCGGAGCCAGATCGTCGAGAACCGCAGCGAGATCCCACGGCAACTCGTCGCGGCACTCAATGCGCTCCCCCGTCACGGGATGGTCGAACGCCACGCGCCAGGAATGAAGGAACTGCCTGGTCAGGCCCTGGTCGGCGCGCGCATCGCACTTGCCGTAGAGTGGATCGCCCACGCAGGCGTGGTTGATATGGCGCATGTGCACGCGAATCTGATGCGTGCGTCCGGTAAACAGGTGGCACTCGACGAGCGTATAGCCATCGTCAAAGCGTGTGGAATCAAAGCGCTCGAGGACTCTAAAGGTCGTAATGGCCTGACGGGCAAAGGGATCGTCCGAAACCGCCATCTTGACACGGTCACGCGTAGAACGGGCAATGCCAGTGTTAATGGTGCCCTCATCCATAGCGATATGACCGTGAACGAGCGTAATGTAACGACGGTCGAGCGTACGCGTGCGAATGAGATTTTGAAGCGCGCGCTGCGTGTCGTCGTCCTTTGCCGCAAGCATGAGACCCGAGGTATCGCGATCCAAACGATGCACGATCCCGGGGCGGTCCTCACCCTGTACGATACCAAGATGGTCGATGCCGCAGTGGTAGACCAGAGCGTTCGCAAGGGTGCCGCTCTCGTGGCCATGGGCGGGATGGCACACCAGGCCCCGCTGCTTGGAGAGCACGATAAGGTAGTCGTCCTCGTAGCGGATATCGAGGGGAATGGCCTCGGGAATCACGTCGGTCGGGTCGTGCGGCTCGGGCAAGTCGACCGAGATGCGATCGCCGGCGCGTACGGCGTACTTTTTAGAGAGGCAAGTCTCACCGTTGACGGCAACGGCGCCTCCCTCGATCAGATGCGCGCAGGCAGAGCGCGTGGGACAGCCATCGTTGGCGCCCAAATAGGCGTCAAGACGCTGACCAGCGGAATCGTCGGCAACAAGAATATGGATGTCGGCCATTAACGCTCATTCCTTTCGCGAATCTTGCGGGCACGCTCCCCACGCTGCTTGGCTTTGCGTTTGGCGCGGGCCTCGTCACGGGCGTTGAGCTCAGCGGTCGCATCGACCTCGCGAGCGGCGGGACTCAAGAACATGTAACCGATAAGCGCCAGCACAACACCGACCGTAATGCCGATATCGGCCACATTGAAGACGGGAAAGTCGATGAAGGTGGTGGCAATAAAATCGGTCACGAAGCCAAAGGCCAAACGATCGATAGCGTTGCCGATAGCACCGCCCGCAACCATCGCCATGCCCACAACCTCAAGATGGGCGAGCTGGGGTGCACGAACGAGGTACACGGCAATAGCGACAATGACCGCCAGCGCCAGCACGGCAAACGCGATGCCATGCCCCTCGCCCATGCTAAAGGCAGCACCGATATTACGGACAAACATAAAGTCGATGACACCGGGGATGACGGTCACATGCAGTGCGTCGCCCACGGCACGAACCGCAAGCTTGGTCAACTGGTCAACAAGCAGCACAACCAGCGCCACCCCACCAGCAACACCCAACCGCCAACGCAAAGGCGGCGTCATATCCCCAGTACGACCCAAAGAAATCCCCTACCCTCAAGAACTCGAAATCCGTTTAACGCAATTAACCATCTTATATTGCCACACGCAGAACGCACGACATATCCACCAACGCAAGCGAAATAACCAGCATAAAACGAAAGCGACATTCCGAATAACGGAATGTCGCTTGATAGCTTTCGACTAAAAGCGCAAGTCGAAAGAAAGCCTCTAGCTCCAGCAATGGAAAAGCCGCGTTATCGTCACCAACAGCGAAAACGTCCCCAAGCGAGCAAGGTGACGTGAAAGAGGAGGGAAGCGTACTTTGGTACGCGACCGACGATTGAACGTCAGATTGCCGCTTAGGGGCGTTTGCAGCGTCGGTAGGTTACGGTGTTCTACGAACGCCGTAACCTACAAAGCGTCGGCGCAGCGCTTGCAAATATGTGCGTGGCCGTTGTACTCGCCGACGGTGGTGCGGTAATTCCAGCAACGGTCGCAGCACTCGCCCTCGGCTGCCTCGATGGCAACGGAGAGCTCCTCGCCCTGGGTCAGCTCAACATCGGAGACGATGTAGAACTCGGCCAGGTCGACGGCCTTATCGCCGGTCAGCAGCGCATACATCTCGGCGGGAACGACCGCCTTGACACGGACCTGCTGGCTCTTAGTGAAGGTGCCGGCGGAGCGGGCATCCTCAAGGGCCTTGGTCACGGCGCTACGGAGCTCGAGTGAAGCCTCGAGCACGCCCTCGAACTCATTGGCCTCGTCGACCGTGATAGGCGACTTGTACCAATCGAGCAGCGCGGCGTACTTCTGGTGATCGACGCAGCCGGCGGGCGCATATGCCATGGCCTCGTCGACGGTGTAGGACAGGATCGGCTGCAGGTCGCGCATGAGCATCGAGAAGAGCTCGGCCAGCACGGTCTGGGCGCTGCGGCGCTCGAGCGAGCCGGGCTTCTCGCAGTACAGACGGTCCTTCAGGGCGTCGAGGTACACGTTGGAGAGCTCGGTAACCACGAAGTCGTAAAGCGCACGGTAAGCGCGCGGGAACTCGTAGCTGGCGTAAGCATCGTCGACCTCGGCCTGGACCTGGGTCAGGCGGGCAACCATGAGCTTGTCGAGCGGCAGCAGGTCGGCAAAGGCGACGCCGTCGGTCTCGGGCTCAAACTGACCCTCGAGCTCGGAGAGCAGGAAGCGCAGCGTGTTGCGGAAACGACGGTAGGCATCGGACGTACGAGCGAGAATCTCGTGGTCGATGGACACGTCGGAGCTGGTGTCAACGGAGGCAACCCACAGACGGATGATGTCAGCGCCCATCTCGTCGCAGACCTTGTTGGGGTCGATGACGTTGCCGAGCGACTTGGACATCTTGCGGCCCTGGCCGTCGAGCGTGAAACCCTGCGAGACGACAGCTTTGTACGGAGCGTGGCCGTTGGCACCCACCGAGGTGAGCAGCGAGCTCTGGAACCAACCACGATGCTGGTCGGAGCCCTCAAGATACACGTCCGCCGGGTACTCCAGCTCGGGACGGTACTCGCAAACGGCCTTCCAAGACACGCCGGAGTCCCACCACACGTCGAGGATGTCCTTATCGGCCTTGAGGTGATGGCCGCCGCACTTGGGGCAGACGCAGGCATCGCCCAGGTAGCTCTCGGGAGCGTCGGTGAACCAGGCGTCAGAGCCCTTCTCGTGGAAGAGCTTGATGACGGCATCGAGCGTAGCGTCGTTCATAACCTTCTCGCCGCAGTCGGCGCAGGTGTAGCTGGGGATAGGCACGCCCCAGTTGCGCTGGCGGCTGATGCACCAGTCGGGACGCTGCTCGACCATGGCGCCGATGCGGTTGGCGGCATGGGCCGGATACCACTTGACGTTCTCGCGGACCTCCTTGCCAGCCTGCTCGCGCAGACCCGTCTTGTCCATCGAGACGAACCACTGGTCGGTAGCACGGAAGAGCACCGGGTGCTTGCAGCGCCAGC
Organism: uncultured Collinsella sp.; assembly: GCA_905211535.1. GTDB lineage: Bacteria > Actinomycetota > Coriobacteriia > Coriobacteriales > Coriobacteriaceae > Collinsella. Next base: position 28,125 of record CAJMAZ010000022.1, read on the forward strand.
AGTGCGGATAGCTGTGCGTGATCTTCTTCTCGAGGACCAGGGTGCCGCGCTCGCGCAGGAACTCGATGATGTGCGGGTTGGCCTCATCGGTGTCCATACCGCTGAAGGGGCCACCGGTACCAAACTCCTCGCCGGTGTAGAACTTGCCGTCGTCATCGACCGGCATGCAGATGTCGGTAATGCCCTCCTTGAGGCAGGCAAAGTAGTCGTCGACGCCGTGGCCGGGCGAGTTGTGGACGATACCGGTACCGTCATCGACACCGACGTAATCGGCCAGCAGCGCCACGCCCTCAACACCGTCAAAGATCGGCTGCTTGTAGTGGATGTGGTGGAAGGTCTCGGCGGGAACCACATAGGGCTTACCGTCGACCACAACCGGGGTGTACTCCCAGCCAAACTCTTCACAGCACTTGGGAGCCAGGTCCTCGAGCATGACCTCGGCGCGGCCGTTGTGCTCAACGGCGACGTAGGCGGCACCGGGCTTGAGAGAAACTGCCTGGTCGGAGGGGATGGTCCACGGCGTGGTCGTCCAGATGATGAAGTCAACCGGGCCGTCGAAGTTCTCGAGGCCGGCGGGCTTGGAGGTCATCTCAAAGCGCACGAAGATGGACGGGCTCGTCTCGTCGGAGTACTCAATCTCGGCCTCAGCGAGTGCGGTATGGCAGTGCTTGCACCAGTGGACGGGCTTGTGACCGCGATAGATCATGCCCTTGTCGAACATGGCCTTGAAAACCTCGATGTCGGCGGCGTCATGCTGGTGATAGAGCGTCAGATAGGGGTTGTCCCAATCGCCGAGCACGCCCAGGCGACGGAAGCCGGCCTTCTGCAGCTCGATGTTCTCGACAGCGAACTTATTGCAAAGCTCGCGGATCTTAGCCGTGGAGGTCTGGTTGAACTTCTCGGTGCCGAGCTTCTCCTCGACTTTATGCTCGATCGGCTGACCGTGGCAGTCCCAACCGGGGACATAGGGAACTTCGCAGCCCTGCATCATCCAGTAACGGTTGATCATGTCCTTGGAGATCTTGTTCATGGCGTGGCCGATGTGGATCGGGCCGTTGGCGTACGGAGGGCCGTCGTGCAGCACGAACTTCTTGTGACCCTCGTTCTTCTTTAGAACTTGCTCGTAGACCTTGTTGTCCTGCCAGTCCTTGAGTCGCTTGGGCTCGGACTTGGAAAGACCGGCACGCATGGGAAATCCGGTTTTGGGCAGATTCATCGTCTGCTTGTACTCGTTTGCCACGGTACCCCTTTCATGTCATGGGCGCGCACGCCCTCTGGGCACCAAAAAAGCGCCCGTCCCTACAAGCTGGGACGAAGCGCCGCAAAACGGGCTGCACGCCCGCAAAAGCTCTTCGCTTAACCACCCAGCTTAGATGCCCTCGCCCGCATATTCGCACGCTCGCATCCGTTACTCGGCTGGCCTGTATCGACGACCATCTCGGCGATGTCTACTAAGACGTGTCTGCACGGCACGTCCGTTGGGACCGCAGCTCCGGGGTGATTTTCATCGGTCGCATGCACGGGTTCTCAGCGCACCCCGCTCTCTGTAGCATGCGGACGGCCGACTACTCGTCCCCATCAACGCTTATGCGGTGTATGCTAGCACGTTCCGAGCCGGCGAAAAACCCTCAACACTGGTTTTATACGTTCGAAATTTCTCGCTATTGCAGCCCTTCTCTAGGAGCAAAATACCTGAAAGCACTCTATCGAACGAAAGAAGGTTGCTATGCGCACGATTGGAATGAGCGACTACACCGTTGGCGAGGATTGCTTTACCGAGCTGCCCGCCGCACTGGCAGAGTACGGCGCGAAGAAGGTCGCCATCATTGGCGGCAAGCGAGCCCTGGCTGCGGCGCTGCCGGGCATCGAGGCGGCACTTGAAGGTACCGATGTCGAGGTCCTGGAGACCCGCGTCTATGGCACCAACAGTACGCGTGCCAATATCGCCAAGGTCGTGAACTCCCCTGCCTGCCAGGAAGCCGACGTGCTCATCGCATGCGGCGGCGGCAAGGCGCTCGACACCGTCAAGACAGCTGCCATCGAGCTCAAGAAGATCGTCTTCACCGTCCCGACGATCTGTTCTAACTGCTCCGCCGCGACCGCCATTGCCGTCGTGTACAACGACGACGGCTCGCTCGAGGGCTATTCGTACCCCAACCGACCGGCGCACATCTTCATCAACCCCAAGATCATCGCCGAAGCTCCGGCGGAGTACTTCTGGGCCGGCGTGGGCGATGCCCTGTCTAAGCAGCCTGAGGTCGAATACGCCACGAGCGCCGGCAATTTGGAGCATACCGCCGGTCTTGGCCTGGCACTCGCCCACACCTGCTCCGAGCCGCTGTTTACTTATGGCGTCCAGGGTCTTGAGGACGTGCGCCAGAACCTGTCGAGCGAGGCCGTCAAGCAGATCGCGCTCGACATCGTGGTCAACACGGGCTACGTCTCCAACCTGACCAACCAAAACGATTACTACTACAACTCGAGCGTGGCGCACGCGTTCTACAACGCCACCTGCAGCATTCCACGCGAGGGAACCTATCTGCACGGCGAGGTCGTGAGCCTGGGCGTGCTGGTACTGTTTGCCTATACGGGCGATACCGAGAACCTTGAGCGCTACGCCGCCTTTAACAAGCAGATGGGGCTGCCCGTAACGCTTGAGCAGGTTGGCCTTACCGAGGCAGATATCCCGGCCCTGTGCGAATACGCGCACGCCACCAACGAGTGGAAGCAGGGAAACCCAGAGCCCTTCACCGACGAAAAATTCGCCGCCGCCATCAAGGCTGCCAACGCCTACGGCCACACCCTCTAGCTCTAACCCAAAACCACCACAAAGGGGACAGGCACCTTTGTGGTGGTTTTTTATTGCTCCAACATGCTGGGGTCAAATTCGCTTGCGGGGATCACACGGTACCCGTGACGCAGCAGCAGATCGACAAAAACACCGTTGCCCGCGGTGAGCGTACCGCTAAAGGTGCCATCGTAGACGCGACCCGCACCGCACGAGGGGCTACGGTCCTGCAAGACGCACGCAGCTATCTCGGACGGACCGCCTGCCTGCTCACACATATCGAGCGCACGTTGGGCACCAAGGCGATACTCGCGATCGACCGAGATGCCCTCGCAGGTACGAACCTCGCCGTTAACAATCTCGGACGGCTTGCGCGGCGTGGGCAAGCCACCAAAAACCTCAGGGCATACCAACAGGACCTCGGTCCCCGTGCGTTCGCACGCTTCGACCAGCTCGCGATGGTAGTTATCGAGCCCGTTATACTTGCAGCTCTCACCCATCAAGCAGGCGCTCACTACGATTTTCATATACAACTCCCCCACGCAAAACGCCCCATTTGAGAAAGTTGCTCAAATGGGGCGTCGGCGTTTACTGGCTCGGCCGCGGCTTTACTGCTGCTTGGGCATCAGCGGATTCTCACGCGTGAGGAGGTTCATGAACTCCTCGCCCGTGATGGTCTCCTTCTTGTACAGATAACGAGCCAGCTCATGGAGCTTGAACTTGTTCTCCTTCAGAATCTGCAGGGCACGGTCGTGCGCATCCTCGATCAACTTGGCGACAATTGCGTCCACGCGCTCGGCCGTACCGGGAGCGCAGGTGAGCGACGTGTCCTGGTTGAGGTACGCGTTCTGCACGGTACCGAGCGCCATCATGCCAAACTCATCGGACATACCAAAGCGCGTCACCATGTTGCGGGCGAGCTTGGTGGCCTGCTCGATATCGTTGGCGGCACCGGTCGTCATCTCGCCAAAGATGAGCTCCTCGGCCGCGCGACCACCGCAGTAGACGGCGAGCTTGTCCAGAACCTCCTGGCGCGTCGTCAGGAAGCGCTCGTCCTCCTCGACCTGCATGGTGTAGCCCAGAGCACCGCTCGTGCGCGGCACAATGGTGATCTTCGTGACCGGCGCAGAGCCCTTCTGGCGGGCGGCAACAATAGCATGGCCGATTTCGTGATAAGAAACGACCTGCTTCTCGTGGTCGGACAGCACCGTGGACTTGCGCTGCTGTCCGGCGATAACGACCTCAACCGACTCCTCAAAATCGTCCTGCGTGGCACGCTTGCGACCCTCACGGACGGCTCGCAGGGCGCCCTCGTTGATGATGTTGGCCAAGTCGGCGCCCGAGGCACCGGGCGTGGCGCGGGCAATCGCGGTCAGGTCGATCGGCGGCTCGGTCTTCACACTCTTGGCGTGGAGCTCGAGGATGTTCTTACGTCCGGTCAGATCGGGCAACTCGACGGGGATGCGGCGGTCAAAACGACCGGGGCGCAGTAGAGCGGGATCGAGACTGTCGGGGCGGTTGGTTGCGGCAAGGACAACGATACCCTTGTGGTTATCGAAGCCATCCATCTCGGTCAGCAACTGATTGAGCGTCTGTTCGCGCTCGTCGTTGCCGCTAAAGCCGCCGCCA
>CAJMAZ010000023.1:0-32466 GCA_905211535.1 uncultured Collinsella sp.
GGGCTTCTCAATGGGCAACTCGTTGACCATTTCGGTGAACGAAGGGATAAAACCCTGAGACGCATACGTGGTGATGGGCTGCCAACGGTCAAATCCAAAATCCAGCGCCTGCTCCAAGTCGATGTTGGAAAAGCCTGAGAGCCCCACAACGGTCACTAGCAGAAAAGCACAGAGGTTAGCGGCGATAGCGGGGAAGACATGGGTGGGCGTACGGAGCTTTCGCGGTCGGATGAGCGAAAGAAGCCCCAGGGAAATCTCCAGCAGGGCGAGAGAGGTTACGATTCCGGCGGTAAAGGTAAACTCGTATCCCTCGCTCACTTCCATTGCGGTGCCAAGGGCCAAGATATCGCTTGGCAGGATGGCCTCGCCTTTAAACGTTATGACGAAGTGCTCGGCAATGCCAAGGACGCAACAGACGACGGGCACGAGGACCATGACGCCTCCATGACGCTGTCCCAGCAAATAAAGGGAGAGCAGAACCGTCGCGAGCAACCCGACGGAAAACCCGAATGAGTTGGCGGGAATGCGATAGAACGTTTCGTTGCAGGCAATTTCGATTGAAACGAACGAGAGCGCTGAAACAGCGGCGATGACAAGGATGTCGCGGCAAATACAGGCAACCGTTCCCGTCGCAAGGTCGGTTTGGTCGATAAGTCCCGAAACCAAGGGCTCGACAAGAAGCATGACGGCGGCAGCACCGAGCGCCGAATAAGAAAGGACCCATAGGGAGCTGCCCTCATTTACGAGCGATTGATTCGTAATCCATGCAGCTACCACGCCGAGCGGCATGAGGAGCGTCGCGCACCAAAAGACGCGGGCAATGGGTGGCTTTTCGTTGCGTTTGATTGAAAAATACACGCGCACGACGACGGCGGCCACGATAAGGACGGCGATGAATATGGGCAGATTGGCCATGTCGCTCGAAGTGATTTCAAGGGGGATATCTTCGGTCATGGACGTTCCTCTGGTACAGCAAATTAAGTTCAGTATTAGATTACTGTAACCTTTCCACGGCATTTCGAGAAACAAAGCGCCCGATACGCAAAGCTAAAGGTCTGCGAATCTTGTATTACGAACATCTGTGCGCGTCGAGTGCGCTAAACTCATCGGCAGTATGATTCGATGCAATAGGAGGCAAGGAGCTTCCATGTCTGACTCTTCTATCGTTATTCGCGGCGCCCGTGAGCACAACCTCCGTGATATCGATGTTTCCATTCCGCGTGACCAACTCGTGGTCATTACCGGTCTTTCTGGCTCGGGCAAGAGTTCGCTGGCATTTGACACTATCTATGCCGAGGGCCAGCGTCGATACGTCGAGAGCCTTTCGAGCTATGCGCGCCAGTTCTTGGGCCAGATGGACAAACCCGACTTGGATTCAATCGACGGCCTTTCGCCGGCTGTCTCAATTGATCAAAAGACGACATCCAAGAACCCGCGCTCGACGGTGGGCACCGTAACCGAGATTTATGACTACCTGCGACTGCTGTTTGCTCGCGTCGGTACGCCGCACTGCCCCGAGTGCGGTCGGGTTATCGAGCGCCAAACCACCGACCAGGTCGCCGATAAGGTCCTGGCGGCGGGAGAGGGTCGTCGTGCGTTTGTGCTGGCACCGGTGGTGCGCGGGCGAAAAGGTGAGTACACCAAACTGTTTGAGGACCTTCGCGCCGAGGGCTTTAGCCGCGTGCGTGTCGACGGCGAGGTTCGCTCGCTTGATGACCCTATCGATTTGGATAAGAAATTCAAGCACGATATCGAGGTCGTGGTCGACCGCATCGTGATTCGCGAGAACTCGCTGGGCCGTATTGCCGAGTCCGTTGAACAGGCGACTGCGCTGGCGCACGGCAATGTGAACGTATACTTGTTGCCCGACCGCGACGCTCCCGAGGGGACCGAAGGCGAGTTGCTGGAGTATTCGCTGGCGTTAGCGTGCCCGGAGCATGGACACTCCATCGATGACCTGCAGCCGCGTGATTTCTCGTTCAACGCTCCCTATGGCGCGTGCCCCGAGTGCGATGGCCTGGGCTTTAAGAAGACGGTCGATGCCGAGGCCCTAATCGAAGACCCCTCGAAGTCGATCGCCGACGGGGTCTTTGGCAGCCTGTTTGGCAACTCTAACTACTATCCGCAGATTTTCGCTGCGGTCTGCAAACACTTTAAGGTGAGCGTCGATACGCCGTGGGAGGATCTGCCTCCGCGGGTGCGTCGCGCGTTTTTAGACGGCATGGGCGACCAGAAAATTTCGGTCGACTACCAAAAGCTCGACGGACGTCGCAGCCAGTGGGATACCAAGTTTTCGGGCGTTCGCAACATCCTGTACGAACGCTATACCGAGACGACGAACGAGAACACCAAGGCGCGCTTGGAGAAGTACATTCGCGAGGAACCGTGCTCGAGCTGCCACGGCGCTCGTTTGCGCCCTGAGATGCTCGCCGTCACCGTGGGCGGCAAGTCCATTTACGAGGTTTGTTGCCTGTCGTGCCGTGAGTCGCTCGAGTTTTTTGAGGGCCTGGAACTCACCGAGCGCCAACAGTTTATCGGCGGCCGCATCGTCAAGGAAATCCTGGAGCGCTTGCGTTTTCTGGTCGATGTTGGACTCGACTATCTGACACTCGATCGTGCCTCGGCGACGCTTTCCGGTGGCGAGGCGCAGCGTATTCGTCTGGCAACGCAGATCGGCGCGGGTCTCATGGGCGTGCTCTATATTCTGGACGAGCCCTCGATCGGTCTTCATCAGCGTGACAACGAGCGCTTGATCAAGACGCTCGAGCGCCTGCGCGATATCGGCAATACCGTTATCGTCGTCGAACACGACGAGGATACAATCCGTGCCGCCGATTACGTGATCGACATGGGGCCCGGCGCCGGCGTCAACGGCGGACACGTAGTCGCGGCGGGAACGCCTGCCGATATCATGGCGTGTCCTGAGTCGATGACGGGCGCTTATCTGACCGGCAAACGAATGATCCGGGTGCCTGATGAACGGCGCAAGCCCGGTCGCGGCTGCCTTAAAATTACGGGCGCTCGAGCCAACAACCTCAAAAACGTTACTGCCAAGATCGAGTTTGGTACGCTTACGGTTGTTACCGGCGTGTCGGGATCGGGCAAGAGCTCCCTGGTTACCGACACCATTGCGCCTGCCCTTACGAATGCCATTCACCGTTCGACGCGCCCTGTGGGTCCATATAAGAAAATCGAGGGCATCGAGTGTATCGATAAGGTTATCGATATCGACCAGTCGCCGATTGGCCGCACGCCGCGTTCCAACCCTGCTACCTATATCGGCCTGTGGGATGATCTTCGCGCGCTGTTTGCGAGTACGCCGGAGTCGAAGGCGCGCGGCTACTCGCCGGGTCGTTTCTCCTTTAATGTGAGTGGCGGGCGCTGTGAGGCGTGCAAGGGCGACGGGCAGATCAAGATCGAGATGCACTTCCTTCCCGATATCTACGTTCCCTGCGAAGTTTGCGGCGGTAAACGCTACAACCGCGAGACACTCGAGGTCACCTACCGTGGCAAGACCATCTCGGACGTGCTCGAAATGAGTGTCACCGAGGCGCTGGCCTTCTTTGGGAATATCCCGCAGATTAAGCGCAAGCTCCAAACGCTGTACGATGTAGGCTTGGGCTACGTGAGCCTGGGCCAGCCCGCCACGACGCTCTCGGGCGGCGAGGCGCAGCGTGTGAAGCTCGCCAAGGAGCTTCATCGACGCCAGACGGGCAAGACGTTCTATATTTTGGACGAGCCGACGACCGGCCTTCATTTTGAGGACGTCCGCCAACTGCTCGATGTGCTGCAGCGCTTGGTCGATGCGGGCAACACGGTGCTGGTGATTGAGCACAACCTTGATGTCATCAAGGTTGCCGATCGTCTGATCGATATGGGTCCCGAGGGCGGTAACGGCGGCGGAACCGTTGTGGTTTCGGGCACACCGGAGCAGGTTGCGGACTGTCCGCAGAGTTATACGGGCAAGTTTTTGGCGCCGTTGCTCAGGCGTGACCGGGAGCGTCAGGCTCAACTTGATGCTCAATAAATAGGCGATTCAGTTTATGGGCGCCATCGACTCCTTGTGATTCGATGGCGCTTGCTGTGCCGAAGTGACGTATGCAGTCGAATTGGACATATACTTAATCCTTACGTCCGAATGCGAGGGAAAGGATATGTCATGGCAAAGGCTGTAAAGACGCCAAAAACCAATGCGATGCGCGAGCTGGAAAGCGCCGGCATTTCCTATGTTCTACATACGTACGAAGACGATGGTGATGAGTCGGTGGGCCTGGGGGTCGCGATTTCGGAGCAGCTTGGCGAGGAGCCCGGTCAAGGATTTAAGACTTTGGTCTGCGTGACACCGTCCAACGACTATGTCGTGTGCTGCATCCCTGTTGCCGACGAGCTCGATCTAAAGTCCGCCGCGCGTGCCGCGGGGGAGAAGTCCTTGGCCATGATGCATGTGAAGGATTTGCTTGCGGCGACTGGCTACGTTCGCGGCGGCTGCAGCCCGGTCGGTATGAAAAAACGCTACCGGACGCTCATTGATGAGACATGCGTCCTTTGGGATACCATTTTTATTTCGGGAGGCAAGCGTGGTTATCAGCTCGAGCTTGCACCCGATGATTTAATTGCATTTTGCGGGGCGACGGTTGCCGCGATTACGAGAGAGGACTGAGCGATGCCGCAGGAAGAATTGAAGTGCGGAGCTCATTTTGCAAAAGAATCTGCGCCTCAGACGCCCTCATCCGAAGCCTCTTCGTCGCGAGATGACACTGACGACATGGGCTCGTCGGACTACTCCACGGTTGGTCGTTCCGCCGGGCTTATGACCATCCTGACCATCGTGTCTCGCGTTACCGGTTTTATCCGAACGTGGGCAATGGCGGCCGCTATTGGCATGTCGCTACTCTCGTCCTCCTATCAGGTCGCCAACAACCTGCCCAATATGCTCTACGAACTCGTGATGGGCGGCATGCTCGTGACGGCGTTTTTGCCCGTGTACATGGGCGTGAGGCGTGAGCAGGGTCGCGAGGCCTCGAACGAGTACGTGGGCAACCTGCTCGGCATTCTGCTTTTAGTGCTGGGTGGCATTTCGTTGCTGGGGACCGTGTTCGCCCCGGGCTTTATCTGGACGCAATCGTTCCTTTCGGGTGACGGCGGCAGCATGGATACCGCTGCGTTCATGTTCCGTTTCTTTGCCATCCAGATTCTGTTTTATGGTTTGGGCTCGGTGTTCTCGGGCGTTCTCAACGCACACCGCGACTACTTCTGGTCGACGTTTGCCCCGGTCCTCAACAATGTGATCGTCATTGCGAGCTTTATGGGTTTTGCGCCCGTGTCCGCACAGTTTGGCGAACGTGCCGGCATCATCTTGATTGCGGCCGGTACGACCCTCGGTGTCTTTGTTCAGATGGCATGTCAGATTCCCGCGCTTGGCAAGCACGGCGTGCATCCCCATATCCATATCGACTTTAAGGACCCCGCGCTGCGCCAGACGATTGCGCTCGGTATCCCGACGTTGCTCGCCACGGTGTGCATGTTTGTCTCGACTTCTATCACCAACGCTGCCGCGCTGGTGGTCCAGCCCGAGACGGGTCCTTCCGTCATCGCCTATGCGCGCCTGTGGTACACGCTGCCCTACGCGCTGATTGCCGCCTCGCTTTCGACGGCGCTCTATACCGAGCTCTCTCACGACGCACAGGAGAAGGATTACGACAGCGTTCGCACGGGCATTTCGCGTGGCGTCGCCCAGATGCTGTTCTTTCTGATTCCGTTCGCGCTGTACCTGATTGTCTTCGCACGTCCGCTCAACATGATCTACTGTGCTGGCAAGTTCGATGAATCCGGCGTGGCGCTGGTGTCCGAGTACCTTGTCTACCTGGCGCTCTCGCTGCCGCTCTACGGCGTGGTCGTGTTGATGCAGAAGAGCTTCTCTGCCTTGCTCGACATGAAGCCCTATAGCCGCTATTGCCTGTATTCCGCCATCGGCCAGGCCGGCTCGGTTCTGCTGTTTGGCGTTGTGCTGGGCTTCGGTATGCCGGCAATCGCGCTTTCGTATGTCGTCGACTACGTGATCTTGGTCGGCTGTTCGCTGTGGTGGCTGCGTCGTCGCCTGCGTGGCCTTCAGGTCAAATCTATCCTGCATGGCGGTTTCTTTGGCCTTTTGCTCGGTAGCCTAGGTGCTGCCGCAGGCGCCGGCGTCATGTGGGCGCTTGAACACTTTGTCGGGGCACTTGGCGGCTCGATTCTGATTACTCTTGGCTACGTTTGCGTTGCGGGTGTCGTCTCGCTTGCTGTTACTTTTGGCCTTGCCGTCGTCCTTAAGATGCCCGAGGTCTCGGCGCTGCTTCGTCGCAAGTAGGTGCGTGTGGCCGGTCACGACAACATTCCAACGCTTGCCGAGCAGGTTTCGCGCGTTCCCACACAGCCCGGATGCTACCTTTGGAAGGATGCCAAGGGCGATGTCATCTACGTGGGCAAGGCGAAAAACCTGCGCGCCCGCATGCGTCAATACGTGACACTGCAGGATGAGCGTCAAAAGATCCCGCTGATGATGCAGCTGGTGGCGAGCTTTGACTACATCGTTGTCGAAACCGAGCATGAGGCGTTGGTACTCGAGCGCAACCTGATCGGCCAGTACCATCCGTACTTTAACGTCGACCTCAAGGATGACAAGAGCTACCCCTTTATCGCCATTACAAAGGGCGACCTGTATCCCGCTATCAAATACACGCGTGAGCGTCATAAGCCGGGAACGCGCTATTTTGGACCCTATACCGATAGCCGTGCGGCACGTGAGACGATAGATACGCTGCGCAAGGTTATCCCCATCTGCTCTGCATCCTGTGCGGAGTGGCGTCGTTGTCGCCGTATCATCGAGTCCCACAAGGGCGAGGAAGACATCGTCAATATGATTTGCGCACAAAACGGGCGTCCCTGCTTCGACTACCATGTCGGGCGCGGGCCGGGTGCGTGTGTCGGCGCAATTTCCCCGGCAGACTATGCCAAGAACGTCAAGCGTGTCGAGCGCTTTTTGTCGGGCCATCGCAAGGATGTCGTCGACGAGCTGACTTCCGAGATGGCGGATGCCGCCGAGGCACTCGATTTTGAGCGCGCGGCACGCGTCAAGCGTCGTTTGGAGGTCATCAGGGGTCTGGACGACCGTCAGCAAGTCGTTTTTCCCTCCAGTGTCGATATCGATGTCATCGGTTTCTATCGCGAGGAGACCATCTCCGCCGCTTGCGTCTTCGTCGTTCGCGAGGGCCGAACAGTTCGCACCTGCGAATTCATTCTCGATAAGGGTTTTGATGTCGATGAAGAGGAACTTCAATCGGGCTTTCTTAAGCGCTATTACGACGAGACGGCTGATATTCCAGCTGAGATAAACCTCTCTGTCGAGCTTGAGGATGCGGAGGCGCTGGGGGAGTGGCTTGCAGGCAAGCGCGAGCGTTCCTGCCATCTCCATAGGCCGCAGCGTGGCGAAAAGCACCGTTTGCTCGATATGGCATCCAAAAATGCGCGCCATGCCCTCATGCGCTACATGATGCGAACGGGGTACGCTGACGACCGCACCAATCAGGCGCTCCTAGAGCTCGAAAGTGCGCTGGCGCTGCCGGCGCCGCCGATGCGTATCGAGTGCTTCGATATCTCGACGCTACACGGCACCTTTACGGTCGCCTCGATGGTGGTGTTTACCAACGGACGCGCCGACAAGAGCCAGTACCGTCGTTTTAAAATTCAGGCCGAATTGGACGAGGCAAACGACTTCGTGTCGATGTCCGAGGTTTTGGGACGACGCTATGCTCCCGAGCGCATGGCCGACGAGCGCTTTGGCTCGCGCCCCGATTTGCTCGTTGTCGATGGCGGTAAGCCGCAATTGACCGCTGCGATCAAGCAACTTGAGGCTCTTGGGCTCGATATACCAGTTTGTGGCTTGGCGAAGGCCGACGAGGAAGTTTTTGTGCCTTGGGACGAGACTCCTGTCGTGCTGCCGACCGGGTCCGCGTCGCTCTATCTAATTAAACAGGTACGCGATGAGTCGCACCGTTTTGCAATTACATTCCATCGTGAGTTGCGCGATAAAGCCATGACGGTTTCGGTACTCGATGACGTTCCAGGCGTGGGACCCACCAGAAAACGTGCCCTTATGCGCCATTTTGGCTCGATGAAGCGTTTGCGCGCGGCGAGCGAGCAAGAGATCGCGGAAGTTCGCGGCATACCTGCCGATGTTGCCAAGGCGGTCCACGAGGCGCTCGTTGCATGGAATGCCGAGCGCGCCGAGGCGGCGGCTGGCCATTCTGATAGCTAAACACGAGCCTAAACAACTGATATACATGATTGCGCGATTTTCAACCATTTATTTCGCCATGATTGCCTGCTGGTTTCGGGTTTTATTAACGCTAAAACGTTTGACTAACCCAAGCGAAAACCCTGCTATCCTGCGGGTTGACGAAGACTGATATCTCACCTCGCCGATACATACTGTCTGGCGAATCGTTTGTCAACGAATTCGGTGAACGGTAGTAAATACCGTTCAAGCGTATGTATGTATCGGTCGCCGAGCGCGGCACCTCAGTTGGGTTCGTCGGTAGGTAAGGTATATATCGTCCGCAAGTTGCGCGGGGGCAAGTCTAGGTGCTCCCGAGTAAGATTCTCTATTGATAGGAGAAGACATGGCCATCATCAACAAGGGTATGTCCAGGCGTTCGTTCCTCGGCCTCACCGGCAGCGTCGCTGCTGTCGCAGGGCTTGGTCTCACCGGCTGCGGTGGCAGCTCTAGCGACGAGGGTTCCGCTTCCGGTTCCACCGATTCCGCCAACCGTGGCGGCGGCGTGATCACCGCTGGTTCCGCTTACGCTCCGTCCAGCTTCGATCCCGCCAGCACCGGCTCCGCTGTGGGCCTGGGTGCTAACTGGCACGTCGTCGAGGGCCTCTACGGCATCGATTACCACGACTACAGCACTTTCAACGAGCTCGCCACCGACGATCCCAAGTCTGTGGACGACACCACTTTCGAGGTCACCATCCGCAAGGGCGCCAAGTTCTCCGATGGCACCGAGGTCACCGCTGACGATGTCGTTGCCTCCTACACCGCTTGCGCCGCTTCCGCTACCTATGCTCCGTTCTTCCAGCCCTTCGAGTCCATCGAGGCCAAGGACGCCAGCACCGTGACGGTCAAGACCAAGGTCCCCAACTTCTCCCTGCTCAAGGATCGTCTGGCCATCGTCCGCGTTACCCCGGCCACCCAGACCGAAGAGGATCGCGCCAAGCAGCCGATCGGCTCCGGCCCCTGGATGTACGACTCTATCTCCGATACCGAGATCACCCTGGTTCCCAACCCCGAGTACAACGGTGAGTATGCTGCCGAGGATAAGAAGATCCAGTACAGCATCCTGACCGACCCCACCGCTCGCGTTACCGCTCAGCAGGAGGGCTCCACGCTCGTTATGGAGCTCGTTACCGCTGACGCCGTCGACCAGCTCGAGAGCGCCGGCTGCAAGATCGATAACGTTCAGGGTTTCGGCACCCGCTTCATCATGTTCAACGTCGCCAAGGAGCCTTGGAACAACGTCAAGGTACGTCAGGCTGTCATGTATGCGCTCGACACCGAGAAGATGGTCAGCAACACCTTCGCCGGCCTTGCCACCGCTGCCAGCTGCTACCTGCCCAAGAGCTTCACCAACTATCATGAGGCTTCCACGGTGTACAAGACCGACGCCAAGAAGGCTAAGAAGCTCATCGAGGAGTCTGGCATCACCCCGGGTGCCATCACCCTGCGCACCACCGACAACGAGCAGATTAAGGGCATGGCCGCCCAGGTCAAGAACGACCTCGACGCTCTCGGTTTCGATGTGACCATCCAGACCGATACCTCGCCGGCCACCTACGCTGCCATCGACGGCGGCGAGGCCTACGATATCCTCCTTGCCCCTGGCGATCCTTCCTGCTTCGGCGCCGACCCCGACCTGCTGCTCAACTGGTGGTACGGCGACAACGTCTGGATGCAGACCCGTTGCCCGTGGAAGGAGTCCGCTGAGTGGCAGAAGCTCCACGGTCTCATGGACGAGGCTCTTGCCGCCGAGGGCGACGAGCAGCAGAAGAAGTGGAACGAGTGCTTCGACATCATCGCCGACAACGCCGTTCTGTACCCCGTTGTCCACGTCAAGACCGTCTCCGCTTCTTGGGACGATCCGTCCACTGCGCCCAACGGCGAGGCCCTCGATGGCTTCAAGGGCATCGGCACGACGAGCATGTCCTTCAGGGGCGTTGCGACCGTCAAGGCGTAAGACTCGCTTGAGTCTGTATGCAGGATGTCGGTCGTTGGGACCGTATCCTCATAGTTGAAACAAAGACCCGGGCGGCAACGATGTCGCTCGGGTCTTGTAATGAGTATCCGTACTCATATACCAGTTGGTCCTACCGACAAAAGAAAGGGGAGAGAACGTGAACAACTTGCTACGTTTGATTGGAAGGCGTCTTGTGGCGCTGCCGATCATGGCATTGGGCGTCACCGTCCTGGTGTTCTTCCTTATGTCGTTCTCCAAGACCGACCCCGCCTACACGGCGTTGGGTGACGGTGCCTCGCCCGAGGCGGTTGCCGAGTACCATGAGAAGTATGGTCTGGACGACCCCTGGCCCGTGCGCTACGTGCGCTATATGGGCGATTTGATCCATGGCGACATGGGCACCTATGGTGCTGCTCGCAACTCCGTTGCCAAGCGCATCTCCACGGCCCTGCCCGTCACGATGCAGCTGACCTTCATCGGCCTTGCCATCGGTGCGGTCGTTTCGTTTTTGCTCGGCGTCATCGCGGCACTGTATCGCGACAAATGGCCGGACCAAGTGATCCGCGTCTTTTCCATCGCCGGCTTGGCAACCCCGTCGTTCTGGCTTGCCGTTCTGTTGATCCTGCTGTTCTCTTCCTACCTTAAGGTGCTCCCGGCATCGGGTGCTCTGCCTCACTTCACCACGAATCCGGTTGGCTATCTGGGACGTATGATCATGCCCGCTATCGCCTTGGCATTTCCGCTGACGGGCCAGATGACTCGTATCGTGCGTACCGCCATGGTCGAGGAGCTCGACAAGGACTATGTCCGTATGGCTCGCGGCGCCGGCGTTCCCGAGAAGGTCGTCGTCGGCATCAACGTTCTTCGCAATGCGCTGATTACCCCGGTCACCACCCTCGGTCTTAAGATCGGTTACCTCATGGGCGGCGCCGTCGTCATCGAGGTTATCTTCAACCTCCCCGGCATGGGCACCGCGATTCTGCAGGGCGTTCAGGGCAACGAGGCGAACCTGGTTCAGGGCGTCGTTATCGTCGTTGCTCTTGCCTTCATCATCATCAACATCGTGGTTGACATGCTCTACCTGCTTATCAACCCGCGCATCAGGACGGTGTAGATTATGGTAAAGATTCGAGAGAAGCAAACCGAGCAGCTCGAGAAGGCTGCCTCTAAGGGGCTCAAGCTCGGTGGCTGGAAGAAGATGACGCTGTCTTCTAAGATTGCCGCCGTCGTGCTGGTACTGGTCGCCCTGACTGCGATTCTGGCGCCCCTTCTTGCCCCCTATAGCCCGGTCGAGATCTTTACGGCTCGCCAGGCTCCCGGCAACGGATTTATCTTCGGTACCGACGATAAGGGCCGCGACATTCTGTCGCGTATGCTCTACGGTGGTCGTTACTCGCTGATCATCGGCTTTGGCGCCACTGCCATGGCTCTGGTCTGCGGCTCGGTCGTGGGCGCCCTTGCAGCGGTTTCGCGCAAGGCCGTCTCCGAGACGATCATGCGTATCTTGGACATCATCATGTCCATCCCCGGCATCGCCCTCGCGGCCGTCTTCGTCTCCATCCTGGGCAACTCCGTGCCGTCGATCATCTTCGCCATCGGCTTCATGTACACTCCGCAGATTGCCCGTATCGTGCGCGCCAACATCGTGTCCGAGTACGGCGAGGACTATGTCCGTGCGGTCATCGTTTCCGGCGCCAAGGCTCCGTGGATTTTGATCAAGCATGTTCTGCGTAACTGCATCGCCCCGATCATGGTCTTCACCGTTACCCTGGTCGCCGACGCCATCATCTTCGAGGCCTCGCTGACCTTCATCGGCGCTGGTATTCAGGAGCCCACCGCTACCTGGGGCAACATCCTCGCCGACGCCCGCGGCGGCGTGCTTGCCGGCCGTTGGTGGCAGGCGCTGTTCCCGGGTCTGGCCATCATGATCACCTGCCTGGCGCTCAACATCCTCTCCGAGGGCATTACCGACGCCATGGCCGCTGCTCCCTCCGCCGCCCTGGATCCGACCGATTCCTCCAAGCGTCGCGAGGCCGACCTGCTGGTCTCCGACCCCGTTCGCGCCTACAAGGAGCAGGCCCAGTCCCTCTCCGCTCGCCTTGGCGCCCTGCGCGATGTTGAGCTCAAGCGTGACGATCGCCATGTGCCCGACGAGTCTGTCGAACCGATTCTCTCGGTCCGTGACTTCTGCATCCAGTTTGAGCATCACGGTGATATCAACGTCGTCGACCATGTCAACTTTGACGTCCGTCCTGGCCAGACCATGGGCCTGGTGGGCGAGTCTGGTTGCGGTAAGTCCATCACCACGCTGGCCATCATGGGCCTGACCGATGAGGACGAGCACCTTTCCGGCGAGGTCCTCTGGGAGGGCCGCGACCTGCTCAAGATGAGCAAGAAGGAGTGGTTCGGCCTGCGCGGTACCGATATCGCTATGGTCTATCAGGACGCCCTGTCCTCGCTCAACCCCTCCATGCTCATCTCTGCCCAGATGAAGCAGCTCACCAAGCGCGGCGGAACCCGCAGCGCCGAGGAGCTCCTGGAGCTCGTCGGCCTCGATCCCAAGCGCACGCTCGAGAGCTATCCGCACGAGCTTTCCGGCGGCCAGCGTCAGCGTGTCCTGATCGCTATGGCCCTTACCCGCGACCCCAAGCTGGTCATCTGCGACGAGCCCACGACCGCTCTGGACGTTACCGTCCAGAAGCAGGTCATCAAGCTGCTCAACGATCTTCAGGCCAAGCTCGGCTTTGCCATGATCTTCGTTTCGCACGACCTGGCGCTGGTCGCCGAGGTCGCCCACAACATCACGGTTATGTACGCTGGTCAGGTTATCGAGCAGGCGCCCACCAAGGAGCTGCTCACTAACCCGATCCACGAGTACACCCGCGGTCTTCTGGGCTCCGTTCTGTCCATCGAGAGCGGTTCGGGCCGCCTGCACCAGGTGCCCGGCGCCGTTCCGAGTCCGCGCGATTTCCCCAAGGGCGATCGCTTCGCGCCCCGCTCGAGCCATCCGCGTATTGGCCTGGACACCCGTCCGGTCTTCAAGCGCGTGCCCGGCACCGAGCACTTCTATTCCGAGCTCCCCGACGAGGTGCTCAAGGCAAATGGTTTGACCCCTCACGCGGAGGTGATGTAGATGAGCGAGACCGCAGTCAACGGCGTCGAGCCGATCATCTTCCTTGATGACGTCCACGTCACCTTTAGGACCCGTACCGGCTCGATTCTGCACCCCAACCTGGTTCACGCCGTCCAGGGTGTAACGATTAAGCTCATGCCCGGTCAGACGATCGGCATCGTCGGCGAGTCCGGTTGCGGTAAGTCCACCACCGCTAACGTCATGTGCGGCCTGCAGGCCCCCACGAGCGGCAAGGTCTACTTTAAGGGCAAGGACGTTACCAAACGTACCGCCGAGGACCGTCGCCACATGGGTCGCGTCATCTCGGTCGTGTTCCAGAACCCGGCCACGGCGCTCAACCCCCGCATGGTCGTTCGCGAGCAGCTGCTCGACCCCATGCGCGTCCACAACCTGGGTACCGAGGCCGAGCAGGAGAAGCGCGTCAAGGAACTCTTGGAGCTCACCGGTCTGCCCAGCTCCGCTGCCGAGGTTCTTCCCGGCCAGCTTTCGGGCGGCCAGCGTCAGCGCGTCGCAATTGCCCGTGCCCTGTCGCTGAACCCCGATGCCATCATCGCCGACGAGCCCACCTCGGCTCTGGACGTTTCGGTCCGCGCGCAGATTCTGAACCTGCTGACCGACCTTAAGAAGGAGCTCGGCCTGGCCATGGTGTTCATCAGCCATGACATCCAGACGGTCCGCTATATCTCTGACGACATCATCGTTATGAATGGCGGCAAGATCGTCGAGCAGGGCGAGGCCAAGCAGGTCTTCCAGCACCCCCAGGACCCCTACACCAAGATGCTGCTCGGCGCTGCGCCGTCGCTGCTGCATCCCAAGCTCGGCGAGTAGCCTCGCTTTCCCTCCCGTGCGCCCGGTTCCCTTGCCGGGCGCACCTCCGTTGCGATTTCGAAAGGTTGGGTTCACGAGCCATGCCAAGTGCTCAGGAGCTACAACATCAATTTGATGAATATCGAGGCGCCATGCCCCGTCCATCAGATTTCGATCTCTTTTGGAAGGATCGCATGGCCGAGGCCGACGCCGTCGGGCTTGACTATGCGATCGAGACGGCAGCGGTCGCCGATGCCGCGACCTGCCAGCTTTTCGACCTCTGGTATACCGGCATGTGTGGCGCGCGCCTGCATGCCAAGTACCTTAAACCCGTCTCGGACGAGCCCGTGCCATTGGTACTTCAGTTCCATGGGTATCCGGGTGCAAGCCGCAGCTGGTTTGAGCAGGCGTCGTTTGCGGGCATGGGCATGGCACTTATCGCCCTCGACTGCCCCGGCCAAGGAGGTCCCTCCGAGGACATTGGTGGATTTGAGGGCACAACGGTTGCCGGTCATATCGTCGCCGGTATCGACGGCGACCCGGCCAACCTCTACTATGTCCGCTTGCACCAAGATATTCGCATCCTGTGCCGCATCGTTCGCGAGCTCGAGGGCATCGATCTTGCGCGTGTGTTTGTGAACGGCGCGTCTCAGGGCGGCGGTTTGGGCATTGCAACCTGTGCGCTTAACAGCGAGCTTATCAATCGTGCCGCCATCCTCTATCCCTTCCTGTCAGATTTCCGCCTGGTCTGGGATTTGGATGCCGACGACATTGCCTACGAGGGCCTGCGCTATTGGTCTCGCTGGTTTGACGAGGACTCGACTCGTATTGACGAAGCCTATGCCAAGCTGGCGTACTTCGATTCCAAGAACTTTGCCCCTATGGTCGAATGCCCCGTGCTGTTTGGCACTGGCACAGCCGATATCGTCTGTCCGCCAGCGACGCAGTTTGCGGTCTATAACAACCTGACCTGCGAAAAGCGTCATGAGTTCTTTGATGGCTTTGGCCACGAGGAGATTCAGGATTTTGACGATCTGATCATTCCGTTTTTCTGCAAGGGAGGGGAGGCTCATGTCTAAGTGCGAGAGCAATGTTGACGAGCTGATTGTCCCCGGGCTCGTGGGAATTCCTGGAACGGTTTCGTCAAGGCTCGCAGAATATCGGGACTGGAGCGGTGATGTCCAAGCAGATGTTTCTGATTTAGAGACATGCGCTTCGAATCTTGAGATTCAAGGCCTGGCCATTACGGCGATTGACTTTGTTAACCCCTGCGCCCGTTATTCGGAGGTCTCCTTTGAGCTCGGTGATGATGCGATTCACGCTCGTTTGATCGAGCCTGTCGGTCGTGCCCGAGTATCTGAGCGCGTGCCGTTGTGCCTGATGTTCCACGACATTGATCGGCCTGTGCGCGGCTGGCATCACATGACGAGATTCGCCGCCATGGGGTATGCCGTCCTCGCGCTGGATGACGATGTTGCTGGTGCGGACGACCTTCAGCGGGGGATTTCTTCGCCCGCTTTTGTCGAGCGCGTCCGTTGGGGTTGCGCGCTGGCGAAGGTGGCGCGCAATCTTGATGGCATGGACCCCGACCGCATCTTTGCATGGGGCGAGGGTCTTGGCGGCGGAGTCGCGCTGGCGGTTTCTGCTCTGGACGAGCGGGGCCTCGCCTGCACGGCGGTTGGCAATCCGCTTCCTGGCGGCCTCGAGGCGCTGTCGTCTCGGGTGCGCGGATCGGTGCTTATGGGCACATCGCTTATGGATACCGTGAGCGATCCCAAGGGTCAGTTTGCCGTATTCAACGGTCTTGAGTGTGACCGGAGGCATATCATCTATGCAAAATACGCTCACGAGCGCATCAATGCGTTCGAAAACGAAGTCGTCGACTTCTTTAACCAAACGTTCTACCCGTGTTCTTTGGCCTAGACGGCCTGGACACTGCCAACAAGAGTGGGCGGCATAGGGCCGCCCGCCAGACAGCTAAGGAGATTCTTGTGGCAACTCAGAAATTCACCGGCGTTATCCCTCCCGTCGTTGTTCCCGATACCGAAGATCACCAGCTCGACGTTGCCTCCTTTGAGCGCAGCATCAACCGCATGATCGATGCCGGCGTCGATGGCCTGTTCTTCTTGGGATCCTCGGGCGAGGTCGTCTTCTCCACCGACGAGCGCCGTCGCCAGATTATCGCCGAGGCCGTTCGTATCGTCGACCACCGCGTTCCCGTTCTGGTCGGCATCATCGATACCGAGACCGAGCGCATGATCGAGCACGGCAAGGTCGCCCAGGAGCTGGGCGCCGATGCCCTCGTCGCCACCTGCCCGTTCTATGCCCTGCAGGGCATGACCGAGGTCGAGGAGCACTTCCGCATCCTGCACGAGGAGCTCGACCTGCCCATCTTCGCCTATGACATTCCCGTCTGCGTTCACACCAAGCTCCCCTGGAAGCTCCTTGCCAAGCTCGGCGCCGAGGGCGTTCTGGCCGGCGTCAAGGATTCCTCGGGTGATGACATCTCGTTCCGCTACCTCGTTCAGGAGAACGAGAAGAACGGCCATCCGATGAGCATTCTCACCGGCCACGAGGTTGTTGTCGACGGCGCCTACCTCGGTGGCGCCGACGGTTCCGTCCCGGGTCTCGCCAACGTTGAGCCCGAGGGCTACGTGCGTCAGTGGAAGGCCGCTCAGGCTGGTGACTGGGCTACCGTCAAGGCCGAGCAGGATCGCCTCAATGAGATTTCGCACATCTGGGATGTCACCTCGGGCGTCCAGGGCTATGCCGGTGGCGTCGGTGCCTTCAAGACCGCTATGAACCTCATGGGTATCTTCGACAGCCCGACCATGCCGCGCCCGGTGAAGGCCATGACCGGCGAGAACGTCGAGGCGATTAAGAAGGTCCTCCAGGACAACGGTCTCCTTTAAAGCTTTTCCAGACACCCGACCTCGCCGTTCAACCGTGCGGCCATGACCCATTAGGTCAATAGTCACACGGTTTCTCGGCGATCTTGGGCACCTGGAAAACCTTTACCGCGCTGTGACGGCTAGCCTGACGGCGCATTTCCTGTAGTTGTTTTTTATCTCCTAAGGAGAGCGACATGGAGAACAAGTACGTCTGCTCTGTCGATATCGGCGGAACTAAGATCGCGACTGCCATCATGGAGTACCCGGCTGACGGTAGTGTGCCCCATCCCGTTTTTGAGGCCGAGGTTCCTACCGAGGCCCAGGAGGGCGGCGAGGCCGTCTTCCAGCGTATCGAGGCGTCCATCAAGGCTGCTCTCGAGGCGAATCCCGATGTCAAGGTCCTTGGCGTCGGTATCGGCGCCGCCGGCGTCGTCGATCCCAAGACGGGCGCCATCGCGTATGCCAATGAGATCATGCCCGGCTGGTCCGGCGTTCAGTTGGGGCCGCGTCTGCGCGAGGACCTCGGTCTTCCCGTTGCCGTCGTAGGCGACGTGCAGGCTCATGCTCTGGGCGAGGCCCACTGGGGCGTCGGCAAGGGCAGGTTCTCCGTCTTGTGTCTTGGCATCGGTACGGGCATCGGCGGCGCATATGTCGAGAACGGCCGCGTGATGCAGGGCTTCCATGGTGCTGCCGGCCATATGGGCCACATCGAGTGCTCGGCTGCCGCCGGCATTCCCTGCGCCTGCGGGCGTTCCGGCCATCTGGAGTCGGTTGCTTCGGGCACTTCCATTGGTCGAATGTACGATGAGCGTTTTGGCCGCGTCGACCCCAGCCGTCCTTCGGTCGGTCGCGATGTGAACGACCTGTGCCGTGCGGGCGACGCAAAGGCGACCGAGGTCATCCATGACGCCGGCTTTGCGCTGGGTGCCAGCTTGGGCTCGCTCGCTAACATCCTGGACCCTGAGGTCATCGTCCTTTCGGGCGGCGTGATCCACCAAGGTCCCGATTGGCGTTCGCAGACGTGGAAGGATTCGGTGCACGAGGGCTATGCCAGCCAGGCGCTCGATCCGCTTCAGGACACGCCGATCCTCATCGGTTCGCTGGAGGGCGACGCGCCGCTTATTGGTGCCGCCGAGCATCTTCTTGCCTCGTTAAAGTAAACGTATCTGCTGTAGGAGCCTCCCGAGACAACACGCCTCGGGAGGCTGTTCTGAGAAAGGTTGCAGCCTTATGACCGTCGATCCTTTGATTCAATCCCTGAAGGGTAAACTCGTCGTGAGCGTTCAGGCGTATATGGGCGAGCCGCTTCGTACGCCCGAGACCATGGCTCAAATGTCTCGCGCTTGTGAGCTCGGCGGCGCCGCCGCCATTCGCTGCCAGGGCCTTGCCGACATTGCCGCCATTAAGGGTCGCTGTGAGGTTCCCGTCATCGGCCTGTGGAAGGATGGGCACGAGGGCGTTTACATCACGCCGACGCTGCGTCACGCTCGCGCCTGCGTTGCTGCCGGTGCCGATATCGTGGCGATCGACGCCACCGATCGCCCGCGCCCCGATGGCAAGACGGTCGAGGATACCTTCCGCCCGCTGCACGAGGAGGGTGTGCTCCTGATGGCCGACTGTGCCACCATCGAGGATATTCGTCGTGCTGTCGACATGGGCTTCGACCTGGTATCCACCACGCTTTCTCACGGCGTCGCCGCCATCGACTGCACCATGGCCGATGGCCCCGACCTGCCGCTCCTGCGTCAGGCGACCGAGGAATTCCCCGGCCTTCCCATCATTTGCGAGGGCCGCGTGCATACGCCCGAGGAGGCTCGCGCCGCGATCGATGCTGGCGCCTGGGCCGTTGTCGTCGGCACCGCCATCACGCACCCCACGAGTATTACAAGTTGGTTCAAGGCTGCGCTTGAGGCGTAAGACAGACCTCGTATCCGCTTGGGGCGGTATACTCAATATAGGCAATTGACCGCGCGGGATCCGGGTTGCTGGGTCCCGCGCTTGTTTTCGGGAGGCAGCACATGCAAAAGGGAGATGCCATGGATGCGGCGGAGCGCTCGGAGCGCATCCCCGATATCGTCATCATCACCGGAATGTCCGGATCGGGCCGCACACAGGCCATGCACGTGTTCGAGGACATGGGCTATTTTTGCATCGATAACCTGCCTCCGCGTCTCATCGCCCAGCTTGCTGAGCTCGTCGGCATCAATACGGGCGTGGGCAGGCATCTCGCCGTTACCTGCGATTTGCGTAGCCAGGGACTGTTTGACGAGTTGCTCGATGCTGTCGCCGCGCTCGAAGAGCGCGAGATGAGCTGCGACATCGTGTTCCTGGAGGCTTCTGACGAGGTGCTGATTCGTCGCTACAGCGAAAATCGCCGCCGTCATCCCATTGCCAAGCCGGGGGAGACTACGGCCGATGCCATTCAGCGCGAGCGCCTGCAGCTTCAGGGCGTGCGCGACCGAGCCGATATGATTATCGACACGAGCCGTCTGCGCACCTCTGCGCTGCGCAACAAGCTACGTATGGCATTTTCCGAGCTGTCCGACCAGCAGCTCATGGACGTCCACGTATTCTCGTTTGGCTTTAAGCACGGCATGCCCGTCGAGGCGGACATTATGATCGATGTCCGCTTCCTGCCTAATCCGTTCTACGATCCCGAGATGCGCACGATGACCGGTCTCGATAAAAAGGTCTCCGATTTTGTTCTGGACCATCCCAAGACGCAGGAGTTTTGGAAGGCTTGGACACAGCTGCTCGATACGGTGATGCCGGGCTATATCGCCGAGGGCAAGCCGCAGCTTTCTATCGCCATCGGCTGTACAGGCGGCCAGCACCGCAGCGTTGCCATTGCCGAAGCCACGGCACGTTATTTGGAAGGTGCCCAATATCACGTGAGCATTTCCCATCGCGACCTGTCGCGCGCCAACACGAAGGCATAGGCCTGCATGTCGTTTACCGCTGAGGTGCGCGACGAGCTTGCGCGCTGCGAACCCGAATGTGAATACTGCGACTTGTCGACGCTTGCCGCTCTGATGCGTGTGAGCGGTACACTTTCGCTGGCCGGCTCCGGGCGGTATCGTTTGACGGTCGCGACCGAGACGGGCGCCGTCGCGCGCACGATGATCACACTGACGCATCGCATCCTTAAGCTCAAAACGGAGTTCACCGTCCGTAAATCTGTATTGCATAAGGTTCGAAACTACCTCATCACCTTGCCCGATCAACCCGACCTGGACAAGGCTCTGGTGCTGCTGGGCATTCTCGACCGCAGGGGAGGGCTCGTCGCCGGTGTTCCCCGGCACATCGTTGCCCGTCCCTGCTGCAGGCTTGCCTACATCCGCGGCGCGCTCATCGCCGGCGGTTTCGTGGCCGATCCCCGCGGCGACTTTCATTTGGAGATCGCGGTGCAGGGCGAGCAATATGCCAAGGGGCTCTGCGATCTGTTGGAGCAGATTGGGGTCCATGCTCGTGTTAATGCGCGGCGGGGGTCATATGCCGTGTACATTAAGAGCGCCGAGGAAATCGAGCATCTATTAAAGCTGATTGGTGCCAAGCGCAGCGTTGCCGAGATTGAGGAGGCGCGCGCGGTCAAGTTGGTTAAGAACGATGTGAACCGTCGCGTGAACGCCGAGCTCGCCAACCAGACCAGAAGCGCCGGTGCTGCCCAGCATCAGCTTGCGCTTATCGATGAGCTCGAGCAGCGAGGCCTTCGCGATGCGCTTCCGGATGCCTTGGCGGTCTTTTGCGACCTGCGCGAGCGCTATCCCGATCTTTCGCTGCGTGATTTAGGGGAGATGGCTGACCCTCCCTTGTCGAAGTCGGCCCTCTACCATCGAGTTTTGAGGCTTGAAAAGCTCATTGAAGCAAACAGGTAGATTAAAGTATCGACTTATATACGGATTTAGCTGCTGTTTTAGTATTTAAAACGTTTTAACGTAAATTTGATTTTCAATTTCGAGCATTCTCGTGAAATTCAAGTCAAAAAAAAGGTATATTAGGCGAGTGGTTAGTTTGTGGGCCTCAACGGCGGGCGCTGTAGCTCGCGGGGGCCTTACGAAAGGAGACACAATGGCAGTAAAGGTTGCTATTAACGGCTTCGGTCGCATCGGTCGTCTGGCTTTCCGTCAGATGTTCGGTCATGAGGGCTCCGAGATCGTCGCTATCAACGACCTCACCTCTCCCGATATGCTCGCTTACCTGCTGAAGTACGACTCCACGCAGGGCAACTACGCTCGCGATCACGAGGTCGTTGCTGGCGAGGATTCCATCACCGTTGACGGCAAGGAGATCAAGATCTACAAGGAGGCCGACGCCAACAACCTGCCTTGGGGCGACCTCGACGTCGACGTTGTTCTCGAGTGCACCGGCTTCTACACCAGCAAGGCTAAGGCTCAGGCCCACATCAACGCTGGCGCCAAGAAGGTCGTCATCTCCGCTCCGGCCGGCAGCGATCTGCCCACCATCGTGTACAACGTCAACCACGAGACGCTGACCGCTGAGGACAACATCATCTCCGCTGCTTCCTGCACCACCAACTGCCTCGCCCCGATGGCCAAGGGTCTGAACGACTTCGCCCCCATCGTGTCCGGCATCATGACCACCATTCACGCCTGGACTGGCGACCAGATGCCGCTCGACGGCCCGCAGCGCAAGGGCAACAAGCGTCGTAGCCGCGCCTGCGCCGTCAACATCGTCCCCAACACCACCGGTGCTGCCAAGGCTATCGGCCTGGTTCTCCCCGAGCTCAACGGTAAGCTCATCGGTGCCGCCCAGCGCGTCCCGACGCCGACCGGCTCCATTACCAACCTCTACGCTGTCGTTGACAAGAAGGTCACCGTCGACGAGGTCAACGCTGCTATGAAGGCCTACGCTGCCACCATCTCCGAGACCTTCGGTTACAACGAGGACGACATCGTCTCCACCGACATCATCGGCGAGACCCACGGCTCCATCTTCGACGCCACTCAGACCATGTGCTCTGACCTCGGCAACGGCCAGACCCTCGTTCAGGTCACCTCTTGGTACGACAACGAGAACTCCTACACCTCTCAGATGGTCCGCACCATCAAGTACTTCGAGAAGTTCGTTGCTTAATTTAGCTTTTAGCGAATAGCTCGTTGAGCGTCTAAAGAAGGGCGCGGCCTTATAGGGCTTACACCCTAGGGTCGCGCCCTTTTTATAAGAAATCGTCTGCCGTAATGGGAGGCAGACACGTACGAAAGGTAGAAGCAAACATGGCCTTTACCAAGAAGACCGTCCGCGACATCGATGTCGACGGCAAGCGCGTTCTCGTCCGCGTTGACTTTAACGTGCCTATCAAGGATGGCGTCGTTGGCGACACCACCCGTATCAAGGCTGCCCTGCCCACCATCAACTATCTCGTTGAGCACAACGCTCGCGTCATCCTCATGAGCCACCTCGGCCGTCCCGATGGCACCGGCTTCCAGCCCGAGCTGTCCCTTGAGCCCGTCGCTAAGAAGCTCGCCGAGCTCTCTGGTCTCGACGTTGCCTTTGTCGCCGACACCTACGGCGAGAAGGCTGCCGAGGCTGTCGCTGCCGTCGAGCCGGGCAAGGTTCTCGTTCTCGAGAACGTCCGCTTCGATAAGCGTGAGAAGAAGAACGATCCCGAGATCGCCAAGAAGCTCGCTTCCTATGGTGACGTCTTCGTTCTCGATGCCTTCGGCACTGCTCACCGCGCCCAGGGTTCCGTCGTGGGCCCCGCCGCTTACCTGCCTGCCGTCGCGGGCTTCCTGCTCGAGAAGGAGGTCGACACGCTGACCGGCATCTTCGCCGAGCCCGAGCGTCCCTTCGTCGCTATCGTCGGCGGTTCCAAGGTTTCCTCCAAGATCGGCGTTCTTGATCACCTCATCGACTCCGCTGACACCCTGATCATCGGTGGCGGCATGGCCTACACCTTCTTCCTGGCTCAGGGCCTGTCCGTTGGTCAGTCCCTCAAGGAAGAGGACTGGGTCGAGCGCGCCGGCGAGATGCTCAAGAAGGCCGAGGAGAAGGGTGTCAAGATCCTGCTCCCCATCGACAACCGTGTTGCCGATCACTTTGGCGAGGACGCTGTCCCCGAGGTTGTCGCTTCCGACGCTATCCCCGACGATCGTGAGGGCATGGACATCGGCCCCAAGACCGAGGAGCTCTATGCCGAGGCCGTCAAGGGCGCCAAGACCGTGTTCTGGAACGGCCCCATGGGCGTCTTCGAGTTCGACAACTTCGCTCACGGCACCCAGGCTATCGCCGAGGCTGTTGCCGAGGCCGACTGCACCTCTATCATCGGCGGTGGCGACTCTGTCGCAGCTGTCAACAAGTTCAACCTGGCCGACAAGATGAGCTGGATCTCCACCGGCGGTGGCGCTTCCATGGAGCTCGTCGAGGGTAAGGCCCTGCCCGGAGTGGAGGCGCTTCTCGATGCCTAATCGCACCCTTCTTATCGCTGGTAACTGGAAGATGAACAACGACGTCGCCGAGGCTGCCAAGCTCGCCGACGAGCTGGCCCAGGCTCTGCCTGAGGTTCCGGCTGGCGTCGAGGTGCTCGTCTGCCCTCCGACCATCGACATCACCACGGTTCATGACCGCATTCAGGCTGCCCCCATCGCCCTCGGTGCACAGAACGTGTACTGGGAGGCCAAGGGTGCCTTCACCGGTGAGTCCTCTTGCGACATGCTCAAGTCCGCTGGCTGCACCTACTGCATCATCGGCCACTCCGAGCGTCGCGACTACTTCCACGAGACCGACGAGGACCAGAACAAGAAGGCCAAGGCCCTCGTTGCCGCCGGTCTTGTTCCCGTCTTCTGCTGCGGCGAGTCCCTCGAGGTCCGCGAGGCTGGCACCTATGTCGAGCATGTCGTGAACCAGGTCAAGGCTGGCCTTGCTGGTCTTGAGATCACCTGCCCCAAGCAGGTCGTCGTCGCCTACGAGCCCATCTGGGCCATCGGCACCGGTAAGACCGCTACCGCCGAGGACGCTCAGGAGGTCTGCGGCGCTATCCGTGAGACCCTCAAGGAGATGTTCGGCGAGGAGCTCGCTAACGGCATCCGCGTTCTCTATGGTGGCTCTGCCAAGCCCGGCAACATCGCCGAGCTCGTCGCCAAGCCCGACGTTGACGGCGCCCTCGTGGGCGGCGCTTCGCTCAAGGCTGCCGACTTCGCCTCTATGGTCGTCAAGGCAGGCGAGTAGGACATATGGCACAACGTCATCTTCCAGCACTCCTGATTATCATGGACGGCTGCGGCCTGGCTCCGGCTGATGGCGAGAACGCCGTCGCTGCTGCCAAGACGCCCTTCCTTGACAGCCTGTATGAGAAGTATCCCCACACCACGCTCGGCGCTTCGGGCGAGGACGTGGGTCTTCCCGATGGCCAGATGGGTAACTCCGAGGTGGGCCACCTCAACATCGGTGCCGGTCGCATCGTGTTCCAGGAGCTTTCGCGCATCAACAATGCCATCAAGGACGGCTCCATCGCCAAGAACGAGGTTTTCGTCAAGGCCATGGACGATGTCAAGGCTGACGGCAAGACTCTCCACCTCATGGGCCTTATGAGCCCTGGCGGCGTTCACTCCCACATGAACCACGTCGAGGCTCTGGTCAAGATGGCTGCCGAGCATGGTGTCAAGACCGTTCGCGTTCACGCCTTCATGGATGGCCGCGACGTTGACCCGCAGTCCGGTGCCGGTTACATGAGTGAGTTCTGCGCCTTCCTGGCCAAGATCTCTGAGGAGACCGGTTGCGACGCTCGCGTTGCCACCGTCTCGGGTCGTTATTGGGCGATGGACCGCGACAACCGTTGGGAGCGCATCCAGCGCGCCTACGACGTCATGGTCAACGCGTCCGATGCTGATACCGACCCCGTTGCCGGTATCAAGGCCTACTACGAGAAGGACCCGCGCGGCGACGAGTTCGTCGAGCCCTTCGCTGCCCACAACGAGGGCATCCACGAGGGCGACGCGGCTATTTTCTTCAACTTCCGTCCCGACCGCGCACGTCAGATGACCCGCGTGTTCACGGACAAGGAGTTCGACGGCTTTGAGCGCGAGCAGATCAAGCTCTCGCACTTTGTGACGATGACCGAGTACGATCCGACGTTTGACGTCGAGGTCGCCTTCCCCAAGACGTTCCCCGAGAACGTCCTGGCCGACGTCATCGCCGCCAATGGCCTGAAGCAGCTGCACACTGCCGAGACCGAGAAGTACGCCCACGTGACGTTCTTCCTCAACGGTGGCATCGAGGAGCCCAAGGAGGGCGAGGAGCGTGTGCTCGTCGCTTCCCCCAAGGTCGCTACCTACGATTTGCAGCCCGAGATGAGCGCTCCCGAGGTTACTGAGAAGCTTGTCGCCGCCATCAACGAGGATCGCGCTGATTTCTACATCGTGAACTTCGCGAACTGCGACATGGTTGGTCACACCGGTGTCTTCGACGCCGCCGTTAAGGCCGTCGAGGCCGTTGACGATGCCCTGTCCAAGGTTGTCCCGGCGATTCTCGCCAAGGGCGGCTTTGCGCTGATTACCGCCGACCACGGCAACGCCGATCACATGTTTGACGTTGCTTCCGACGGTTCCAAGCATCCGTTTACGGCTCACACCACCAATCGCGTGCCGTTCATCATCGTTGACGAGAAGGCCAAGCTCACCGGTATCGAGGACGGCCGTCTTTCCGATATCGCTCCGACCATGCTCACCATGGCTGGTATTGAGCCTTCCGCCGAGATGACGGGCCGCGTGCTCGCCGCCGAGGCCTAAGAGAAAACAAATACCGTTTTCTAGTAAGGGGGTTGTCCACAACCGGACAACCCCCTTTTTGGTATTTCTGCCATTTCCACCCCGTCCTTGAGTGGCAGGTAGGGGAGAGCGGGGGATTGTGGTACAGTACTGGAGTTTGAATTGTTCTATTAAGGAGCTTATCTATGGGTCCGTTCCAGATTCTTCTGTTTGTCGTTTGGGCTGTTTCTGCCGTGGCGCTGACGATTCTCGTCCTGATGCATTCCGGTAAGGGTACCGGCGTTTCGGATATGATTGCTAGCTCGCTGTATAACTCCAGCTCTGCCACAGGCGTTATGGAGCAGAACCTCGACCGCCTGACCGTCATCATGGCTGTCGTGTTTGCCGTGTGCGTCGTGCTGTGCATGTTCTTCTTCCCGCAGGGCATCGTTGGCTACTAATCACGAGCCGCATAAGTATTTGTAAAGGGTTCTGCAAGTGCGGGACCCTTTTTTGTTTACATATTTGTAACAGAGTCAAAAATATCACCACATACTTCACCCAACTAAAGAAATTCTTGACCGTTGACCGGAATCAGGCCCAATTTGTGCATAAAATGCGCTACTGTATTGCAAAACGTTGGCCTGTTGTGCATAACCAGCCATAGCAACGGGCAGCGTTTTGATGGTTCGGATCGGATTGTCTCGACATGTGTCCGACTGAACATTTCTTTGTCCTATCTCATAAGGAGGATGGCATGGCTGATTCTATGTTCCACCAGCCCGTTATGGGTCGTCGCGCCTTTGTTGGCGGCACCCTCGCTGCGAGCTCCATGGCTTTTCTTGCCGCATGCGGCAAGAAGGGCGGCGACGCTTCCGGTTCTGAGTCCGGTTCGACGCTGAACTTCTACATCAACAACCCGGTCTGCATCGACCCCTACAATGTCCAGGAGGACCAGGGCACTCAGGTCGAGTACCAGCTTTTTGACGCTCTGACCACTTATGACGCCGAGAAGGGCAAGATCGTCCCGCTGGCTTGCGAGTCCTTCGAGGCCAACGACGACGCCACCGAGTTCACCTTCAAGATCAAGAAGGCCAAGTTCCACAACGGTGACGACGTTACCTCCAAGTCCTTCAAGCTCGGTTGGGAGCGTCTGGTCAACACCAAGTCGGCCATCGCTACCGAGTACGGCCCTTCCGAGGTCTCCTATCACCTTTCCATGGTCGAGGGCTATGACGACCTGCTCGCCGGTAACGCTACCGAGCTCAGCGGTGTTACTTGCCCCGACGATGAGACCCTCGTCGTCAAGCTGTCTTCCGCTTACGCCGACTTCCCCTTCGTCGCCTCTCACCCGGCTCTGTCCCCGGTTCCCGAGTGCGCCGAGTCCGATGCCAAGAGCTTCTATCTTGCACCGGTCGGTAACGGCCCGTTCATGATGGACGGCAAGTGGGAGGATGGTCAGGAGATCAACCTCAAGAAGTTCGACGATTACTATGGCGACAAGGCCAAGATCGATGGCATCCACTTCCAGGTCATCAAGGACATGGAGACCGCCTACAAGGAGTTCCAGGCCGGTAACCTCGATGTCTGCGACGTTCCCGTTGCTCAGATCGATGCCGCCAAGAAGGATCGCGGCGTGTCCAAGGACGGCTACACCATGGGCGATGGCGAGCGCATGCTGCTCGGCTCCGAGCCTTCCACCTACTACCTGACCTGCAACAACACGGCCGAGCCGTTCAACAACGCCGACCTGCGCAGGGGTATCTCCCTGGCCATCAACCGCGAGGCCATCTGCAAGACCATCTTCAAGGGTACCCGTACCCCCGCCGACGGCATCGTTCCTCCGGGCATCGATGGCTACAAGGAGGGCGCATGGGAGTTCTGCGCCTACGACGTCGACAAGGCTAACGAGTACCTCGACAAGGTTGCTCCCGCTGACGCTAACGGCGATCGTGGCATTAACGTGACTCTGTCCTACAACCAGGACGGTGGCCACAAGGAGATCATGGAGTCCATCATCGGCGACCTCGCCAAGGTTGGCGTTACCGCAACTTCCGATACCCCTGAGTGGTCTGCCCTGCTCGAGCAGTATCAGAACTTTAACTATCAGTTCGGTCGTCTGGGCTGGATTGCCGACTACCCGATCATGGATAACTTCCTGTATCCGCTGTTCCACTCCGACTCCCTCGGTGGCGACAACCGCTCTGGTTACAACAACCCCGAGTTCGACGCCAAGGTCAACGAGGCTCGCACCACGGTTGACGACGAAGAGCGCGTCGCTAAGATGCAGGAGGCCGACGCTATGGTCGCTGCCGACTGCCCGGTCATCCCGGTGATGTTCTACACGCACACCATCGTCGGCTCCGATCGCATCAAGCACCTCTATGTCGATCCGCAGAAGCATGCCGAGCTGGGTACCGCTGAGCTCGCCTAAGAGTTTGCAGCTTCCGTGAGGGTCAAGTATTTACGTAGACCTCATGGGAAACATACAGTTCTCCCTAACCTGGGGTAAACTGGCTGATGGTAATTTTGGGATGCCGGTCTGGCGATCGGCATCCCATTTAGGTTAATCCCTAGATAGGGGAGTGGTATGGGTAAGTACATCGTTAAACGTGTGCTTCAGTTCATCCCGGTGTTTTTGGGCGTTACGCTGATTTTGTTCGCCCTCCAGAATATCGTGCCGGGAGATCCGATCAAGCTGATCGGTGGAGACAAGGCTCTGTCCCCCGAGGTGGAGCTTCAGCTTCGCGTCCGCTATCACCTGGTCCAGTCGGACGAGGACGGCAACGCGATCCTTGACGAGAACGGCGACCCCGTTCAAACGTCGCTCGTGGACCGTTACTTGTATTACATGAACGGCCTGCTTCATGGCGATCTGGGCAATTCGTATCAGCGCAAGCTGCCGGTTACGGAAATCTTTGCCCAGAAGTATCCGTATACGGTCAAACTTGCCGCGTGCGCCATCGTGCTCGAGGCAATCATGGGTATCGGTGCGGGTATCATTTCGGCGGTAAAGCGTTATTCCTTCTGGGATATTTTGGTAACGCTCACCACGTCGATCCTCGTTGCGGTCCCGGCCTTCTGGCTCGGTATGTTGCTGCAGCTGTTCTTTGGCGTCATCCTCAAGGACGCTACGGGCGGTGCAATCTCCATGCCGATCTCGGGTGCCGGCGGTTCCAGCTCTCAGTATCAGGATTGGATGCACTATGTGCTTCCGACCATTACGCTGGCTTCGGTTTCGACCGCTTATGCCGCCCGCATTATGCGCTCGCAGCTGCTTGACGTCATGAACCAGGATTACATCCGTACGGCAAAGGCCAAGGGTCTCTCCAATCGCGCGATCATCGTCAAGCATGCGCTTAAGAATGCACTCATCCCCGTCGTTACCTATATTGGTGTCGACTTTGGTGGCATGCTTTCGGGCGCCATCCTGACCGAGACGGTTTTTAACTGGCCCGGTATCGGCTATGAGGTCTATCGCGCCATTAGCATGCGTGACTGGCCCATCGTTATGGGCGGCGTTACGCTCATCGTCGTCGTCGTCATGGTGATCAACCTGCTCGTCGACATTAGCTATGCATTCCTCGACCCGCGCATCCGCCTTGGCGGTCCGTCGGATAAGGCCTAAGGGAGGTACGTCTCATGCAGGAAACTGATTCTCAGTCTCAGGAGCAGGCTACCGCCACCAAGGCCGCATCTGCTCCCGCCAAGTCCCGCACGCTGTGGGGCGACGCTTTTAAGCGTCTTCGCAAGAACAAGCTCGCCGTTATCGGTGTCTGCTGGATCATCATCGTCGTTTTGGTTGCCCTGACCGCAGATCTGTGGGCTAAGCCCTGGCTCGGTTCGCCGACGGCTTCCGACTCGACCACCATGGCCGAGACGTCGCTGCTGGCTCCGTGTGCAGAGCACCCGTTTGGCACCGACGCCCTTGGCCGTGACATTCTCGTCCGCGTTATCTACGGTGCACGCGTTTCGCTGTCCGTCGGCATTATGGCCACCGCGATCTCCACGGTGATCGGTCTGGTCATGGGCGCCCTTGCCGGTTTCTATGGTGGCATCTGGGATACGATTATCATGCGCTGTGCGGATATCTTCCTGGCGTTCCCGTACGTGCTGTTCGTTGTCGCCATGATCGCCGTTATCGGTCGTGGTCTTCAGAACGTCTTTATCGCTATCGGCATTCTCGGCTGGCCTTCGATTGCGCGCGTCTTCCGATCCGCGATCCTGACGGTCAAGGAAAACGACTATGTTGACGCTGCGCGCGCGATGGGTGCATCTGATGCTCGTATCGTCGTGCGTCACATCTTCCCGAACTCCGTTGCCTCCATCGTGGTCTACGCGACCATGAACATTGGTGGCGCCATTCTGACCGAGTCCGCTCTGTCCTTCCTCGGCATGGGCGTTATTCCGCCTACGCCTTCGTGGGGCTCCATGATTCAGGACGGTCAGCAGTATCTTCTGACTGCTCCCTGGATGATGATCATGCCCGGTCTGGCAATTCTCTCGACGGTGCTCGCTTTCACCCTGCTGGGTGACGGTCTGCGCGACGCCCTCGACGTCAAGATGAAGGACGCATAAGGATGAAGAAGAACAAGAACTACGTGGACCTGAAGGACCAGCCGGTTCCCGAGGGCCAGCATCTGCTCGAGGTCGATGACCTTAAGATGTATTTCCACACCGAGGATGGCGTCGTTCGCGCTGTCGACGGTGTCTCCTACACGCTCGATCGCGGCGAGACCCTGGGCGTCGTCGGTGAGTCCGGCTCCGGTAAGTCCGTGACCGCCATGACCATCATGGGTCTTATCTCGATGCCTCCGGGAAAGATTGAGGGCGGCGATGTTCGCTATCGTGGTCGTTCTATCCTCGAAATGACCGAGGAAGAGATGCAGCACATTCGCGGTAACGATATCGCGATGATCTTCCAGGATCCTATGACCTCCTTGAACCCGGTCTATAAGATCGGCAAGCAGGTGGGCGAGGGCCTTCGTCTGCACCGCGGCTACTCCAAGCAGGAGGCACTCAAGCGCGCTACCGAGCTTTTGGACCTCGTGGGTATCCCCGAGCCCGAGAAGCGCGTCAATGAATATCCGCACCAGTTCTCCGGCGGTATGCGTCAGCGTGTCATGATCGCTATGGCTCTTGCCTGCGATCCCGATATCCTGATTGCCGACGAGCCCACGACGGCTCTGGACGTTACCATTCAGGCTCAGATTATCGAGCTTATGCAGGAAATGCAGGAGAAGAACGGCAACGCCATCATCATGATCACCCATGACCTGGGCGTCGTCGCCGATATGGCTGACAAGATCATGGTTATGTACGCCGGTCGTCCCGTCGAGTTCGGTACTGCTGAGGAAATCTTCTACGAGAGCCGTCACCCCTATACCTGGGGCCTGATCCGCTCCATCCCGGAGCAGGCCATCGATGAGAAGAAGCCGCTTACGCCGATTCACGGCAACCCGCCTTCGCTCATGAACCTGCCCGAGGGCTGCGTGTTCTCGCCTCGTTGCCCCTATGCAACCGATAAGTGCCGCAAGCAGCGCCCCGAGCGTGTTGTCACCGAGTCTGGTCACTACTCTGCATGCCACTACTCCGGTGACCCCGAGTTTCTTAAGAACGCCCCTGAGACGTCCCGTACGCGCAAGGATTCCAAGAAGGGAGGCGAGGCGTAATGGCAGATACCAACGAGCGTACTCCGTTGCTGAAGGTCGAGCACCTCTCTAAGGAGTTCCCCGCTGAGTCCGGCATGTTCGCCAAGCGTTTTTCCAAGCGTGTCGTCTCTGCTGTAAATGACATCTCTTTTGAGATTTATCCTGGCGAGACCTTTGGTCTGGTTGGTGAGTCTGGTTGTGGTAAGTCCACGACGGGTCGCACCATCATGCGCTTGACCAAGCCGACCGCCGGTAAGGTGTTCTTCCAGGGCAAAGATGTTGCCGAGATGAGCAAGCATGAGATCAAGGACATGCGTCGCGAGATGCAGTTTATCTTCCAGGATCCTTATGCTTCGCTGAACCCTCGTATGACCATTGGCGAGATCGTCTCCGAGCCCATGACCATTCACGGCGTGGGCACCAAGGAGGAGCGTATTGAGCGTGTCCGCGAGCTGCTGGACGTCGTCGGTCTGAACCCCGAGCACATCAACCGCTATCCGCACGAGTTCTCCGGCGGTCAGCGTCAGCGTGTCGGCATTGCCCGCGCGTTCGCTCTGAAGCCCAAGCTGATCATCTGCGACGAGCCGGTTTCCGCTCTGGACGTGTCCATTCAGGCCCAGGTTCTGAACCTGCTCAAGGAACTGCAGGACAAGTTTGGTACCGCGTATCTGTTTATCGCCCACGACCTGTCCGTCGTGCAGCACATCTCCGATCGCGTTGCCGTTATGTATCTGGGCAAGATGGTCGAGGTTTCGGACTGGAAGACGCTCTATAGCGAGCCCCACCATCCGTACACGCAGTCGCTGCTGTCTGCCGTGCCGGTTCCCGATCCGGATATCCAGAAGACTCGTAAGCGCATCATCCTTGCCGGCGATCCGCCGTCGCCGCTGGATCCGCCGACCGGCTGCCGTTTCCACACGCGCTGCCCGATCGCGCAGGGCATCTGCTCTGAGAAACTTCCCGAGTTTAAGGAAGTTGCACCGGGTCACTGCTGCGCCTGCCACTTCGCGG